>NZ_QQPQ01000070.1 GCF_003346715.1 Oceanispirochaeta sp. M1 | reverse complement strand
GGAATGTTGTTCCGTCCAAGAAGTCTGAATCAAGATTGATTGATAATCTGAGGACTTATCTGAATACTCATAGTACAACAAATAGTAGATGGCTGTGCCGAAATATGAACATGAAAATTGGGGGCTGGTTTAGGTATTTCAGTATATCGAATGTCAGCTATCCATACACATCTGCTGCTCGTGTCGAAGAATATTTGGGCTACAAATTGCATAAGATGTTTAAGAGGAAAAGCCAGCGGAAGAGTCGCATCTGTAACCGGGGTGTGTATAAGACTCTTGTGAATGATTATGGCCTGATTAAAGTTACAAAATGGGTCAAATTAGGGGCTACTGTGAATGCTTGAGATGAAAACTGTTCGAAAGCCGTATGAGGGAAAACTTCATGTACGGTTTGATGAGGGGGGCAGGGGCGCCTGCCTCTACTCTACCATTCGCAACAATCGTGCCTGCTGCTGAAAACGATGTTATGCCGACAAATTAAGGATATGGAAATCAATATGAACTATATAAAAATATTGACGGTATTATATTCAATAAAAATAATACCATTATTGTACGCGTATCTTTACGAAGTATTCAAAAAAATACCATATCCTGATTTTATTGACGCTATGACAATGCTAGTTCTGGCGCCACCACTTTTCATAAGCGAGTTTACAGGAGCAACATGGCTTATGAGATCTAATTATGACCCATCAATAATTGGAATTATTGTTTCTTTAATAATATGGTTAATAATAGATGCAGACATTGCCTCTCTCATTACATTACTCTATTTTGGGAAAGTATAAATACTTAAAAACTGGGTTAAGAAGACCCAAAAATCCGGCTCTAGTTTTCAACTTACTCTCAAGTTTTACTGTTATCATTCCTTTTCATCGCTTTTGTGGTCTATTCAAGGATTCAATGACATTGACTGACCGGATCATTTTCCCTATCATCTGTTTTGATGCTAAATAATTTTCGTATAAATACAATATATGAAAAGAATTGGGCTAGTTCGTGCTTAATCTATTTGTGTGTCTTCAGAGGTGCTGAGAGCGCTTCCATGCCTTGTTTAAACTTGATTTTGATAACGATTATGAATTAAATTTAAGAAACTCAGAACGGAATAAGCCTGATGCTCTTATTCTTCGGGGCATATTCACTGGTTGGAATGCGTACAGATCCGACTGAAATTAGTTTCAATTTATTTCAGTCACCATATTTAAAAAAGCTAACATAATTTATAGAGAAACTCAAAATAGACCAGCAGGAGAACGTGTGTCCAACTTAATAAAATCACTTACAGGGATTGCTTTTTTGGCTTTTCCTGAAATGAAAGAACGTCTTTTACGTGAACTTACGGTTCGTTTTCATATTAAATCTTCTCAATGTAAAGAATATGGTGATTTGATATATTGTCCTGGATGGGAATTAACCCCTGGCTCAACAAAAACGCCTTATGGTACTTACAGTCTTCCATACTGGAGTCGAACTACATATATTGAGCCTTTTATAGCCGAATTTGCATCAATAGGTGAAGCCGCACGGCTATTAAAAAATATTCAACGTAGCTGGGCTTCATATCAATTTACTCAATTTAGAAGAGCAACTCTTATTCAAGATAAGTTGCATTATATTAATTTAAAGACTCGTACATTTCCGTGTTCTATTCCTGCTTCAGATATAGGTGCGTATACACTTTTAGATCAAAACACTCTTTTTGCATCGGCAAAAACAAGTAGCTATTTACCTGCTGGTGCTCTTGTACTGGAAGAAGATCATAAAAATCCGCCGAGTCGAGCATATCTAAAATTACAAGAGGCACTTATCAGAGCTTCGAGTGTAGGTGGAGGGTGCTTTCGTACTCCCTCAGATATTGTTGGGCTTCCGCAGCCCTACGGCGTACCCTTGCCCTCTGAAGGTATGCGTTGCCTTGATGCTGGAGGTTCTCCAGGAGGTTGGGCCTGGGTTTTGCGTGAGCTAGGATGTGATGTGGTCTCGATAGATCGATCAGAACTTGCACCATCTCTTATGAGCGATAAAAAAGTAACTTTTTTAAAGCATGATGTGTTCACCCTTACTCCAGAAGAATTGGGGTCATTCGATTGGGTTTTTAGTGATATTATATGTTATCCGGAGCGTTTGCTTACTTGGATACATTCATGGCTGGATAGTGGTCTCGTATGCAATATGATTTGTACCATAAAAATGCAAGGGGAAATTAATTGGGATGTTATCGACGAATTTGCTAAAATTCCACATAGTACAGTTATGCATCTTAATTATAACAAACATGAGTTTACCTGGATTCACACTATTTGAAATGGATAATTAATCCCTAATAGAAATTGTGTAAAAGCTCAGATAAAACTTGGCAACTCCTCCTTTCAGTCATATCGTGCTCCCATTCCATAAAGCCTTACAGCTCCTGAATTAGATTGATGCTGTAAAATTGAACAGCAGAGGAGTAGAACTGATGCGGAAGAAGTGGAGTGATTTAGAGAAGGCCAGAATTGCACAAATGGCCCTTCGAGAGGAAAAAACTATTAGTGAAATTGCCCAGGACACAGGGGCTCATCCAAACATGATTTCAAAGTGGAAACGGGAATTAATAGGCAATGCAGATTCTGATTTCCATGGTGGTAAGTCTGAGAATGAGGGAGATATGGAAAATAAAATTACTTTCAGAGTTGCAGATTCAGAAGATATTCATTATTTAAAAGAAATGCTATTTGAGGCTGTATATTGGAGATCCATTAAGCAAGGAAATGCACCAAATTTTGAAGAAGGTCTTAAGGCTGAAGGTGTAATGAATTCCCTTATTGATTGGGGTAAAAGGAAGCAGGATTTAGGATTGATAGCACTTAATGGCTCTAATCAGATTGGGGCAGCATGGATAAGATATTATCAAAAAAGTAATTCAATAAGAGGATTTATTGAAGACTCAGTGCCAGTTTTGGTGATTGGAATTAAGAATGAATATAGGAATAAAGGAATAGGAACAGAAATTTTAAATTTACTTATTGAAAAGGCTAAAGGAAAATGTATTAATAGCATTAGTTTAATGGTTTCTGAAGATAATGAAGCTTATAAACTATATAGAAAAGTAGGATTTGAACTTAAAGAAAAACATGGTGATTCATTATTAATGATTATGAACTTTTAGATTGATAAAATTTAGGTAATATGAGTTTTTGGAATTGAATTTCTACAAAACGAAAAATTGATTAGTATTTAATACTCTCATGGATCAATCTGTTTTTCTTCGCAGGCATGATTAACGCCAGTTAAATGTAATTTACTTAAGTAGAAGTTACAAAGCCTTCGGCATTGGAATGAGAAATAAGAATGATTGCGATTCTTAGAAACAGAAATACATTAGGAATTAAGAATGGAAATTTTAGATTTATATGATGAAAACAGAACTCTTATTAATAAAAAAATTATAAGAGGAGAATCACTTAATCCCGGAGAGTACCATTTAGTTATACATTTTTGGATATACAATGATTTAAATCAACTTCTTATACAAAAGAGAAATAAGCCGCCAGAGGAATTCGGTGGTATTTGGGCATGTACAGGTGGTACCACTATTGCTGGAGAAAATAGTGAAACAACAGCAATCCGTGAAATGAAAGAAGAAATGGGAATTGATATTAAAAAAAATGAATTATCCATTATCAATACCAGGAAAGAAGAAAACTATATTTTAGATGTGTTCATTTCTAAATGGAATGGCTCAATTGATGATGTTGTTATTGATCCTGAAGAAGTGTTAGACGCAATGTGGATCTCTATAGATAAATTAGAAACTATGATTGAAAATAGGACTTTTTTTGATTATGGAAAAGAATATTTAGAAGCAGTATTTTCACATATTGAAGAGAATACTGAAGTGTGATTCATAACCAGCAATTAAGTAGAATTACAGACTTTCATGGTAATCTACTATAGAAAATTCAACTGGAAAGTTTGTAATGAGATTGTTTATAGATCTGATTAGAAGATATTGGAGTATATGGTTCTAATAAAATGATTCTGTCTACTTTCTGTGTGAAAATGAATCTTCATGCCTAATGCAAATTCTAAACAATACTACAAATAATTTTACTATGATTAGAGAAACTTCTGCAAGGAATAAGCTTTATCTTTAAAACAAATTTTGACTTAGACTTTTGAAATTTTTATAATTATTGCAAGAGGAACAATCATGATTATGAAGGATAGTATTGTCATTAATGCTTCGGCAGAGAAAGTATATAATTATCAAGCACAACGTATGACTGATCTGAAATCTTACAAAGAATGGCATGAAGAACATGTGGACCTAAAATGGCTCAAAGGTAAACCAGTAACAAAAGGTTCCATTGTTTATATAGAAGAATATCTCGGAGATACTTTACAGAAACTGACATTTTAATTCATAAAAGTAATTCCAAATAAACTCATAAAATACCGGATACTATATCCATTAGCTATATTTGCACCTGGAAACGAGTTCCTTATTGAGGAAAGTGATGACGGTTCATGTTCTTTCACCGCCAGGGGAAAAATCAATATATCAGAAAAATTGTTTCTTAAAATGCATCCTTATCATAAGCAGAAACTGATGTTTACAAAAAGACATATGAAAGGGGAAGGGCAGAATATAAAAAAGCTTTAGAGGAGAGTTTGTAGACAGTAAAAACGAACTCACAGAAAAATTGTCCATAACTATCCAATTTAATTCATAATCAATATTTGCTTCAAAAGGTTTTAACTTATATAAATGGAATACACCTTAGAACAAGGCCACTGTAATGACCTATTTTCTGCATGGGATTCTGCTTTATACTTCATTCCGAAGTAAATCCAACGCCAACCCTCTGCTTCGCTCTGGGACAAACCGGCAATTTACTAGAGCGTTCTACCGACACTAGAGGCAAATTATTGATTTTGATGAATGATTAAAGGATATTCTGTAGTATTTATTGAAAGTAAGTGAATATTCAATAAATGCATATATAATATGTAAATATTGGAGACTTGGAATGTTATTAGGGCATATAGGTATTGGATTAGCCGTCAAATCGGTAGAGAGACAAATGCCCTTGTGGATATTGATTGTCGCGGTTATGGTTCCCGATTTAATGAGTGCACTCTTTGGTTTAATTGGTCTAAAAGACGAATCAGCATTCTTGTCACACAGTCTATTAATGACATTGGTATTCTGTCTTATCTCAGCTTTGATTATTTATCTCATCTATCACCGTTTTTCAGCAGTATTGATTTTTTCCGGTTTGATATTAAGTCATTGGATTTGTGATTTCATTTCCTGGCCTCTGGAGGTTATCGGCTTAAACTACGGGATAAATATTTTCTCAGAGAATTCCGCATATGGTCTGGGTTTGTATAAAACGATTCCCGGTGCACTTATATGTGAGTTCTCTTTATTGTCATTGGGTCTTGGTCTGTACATATTCAGGCGACTTAAGAATGAGAGAAACAGGTAAATTCTGACAGGAACATCTGCTACGTAATATTTGGTGAAATTATTGAATAGTTATGGAGAACAGGATAATAAGATGAGTTATGAAGCCTACGGCACCGGAATAATTGAGAATAAAAATCCACTTCGTGGTTTTGAACATGGTTATTTTTTTGCAACTATTGGTTGCCTAAAAGATAGTGCTGGTTGGTAGTATTTACAATTATGGAATATAGAATACTCCATAAGGAGTTGAACTATGAATATTAAAAATGAAATAATCCGTATTAGAAATGACAATGGACTTACACAAGAATCCTTTGCAGAATTAATTGGAGTTTCCAGACAATCAGTAACAAAATGGGAAAATGGTGAATCAACACCAGAAATCAGTAAGCTAATTACCATAAGCGATAAATTTATGGTAACACTGGATTCCCTAATAAAAGGCTCGAATCCATATACAATAAAGTCAGATGCAGAAAAATATGAAACTAATAATATAATAGATTTTTTATGTACATCAAAAAAATCTACTTATGCTGCAAAAGCAGCTGAAACCATCTCATCAAGGTTGAACTCTCATGATTTAAAATATGAAACAAATAATTATAAATATTTAGATTCATTTTATGGGGGAGAGCAATTTATCGGTGAAGAGGTTCTTTGGATATCAGAAACACCTATTTGGTCAATGAATTATATGGGAAGAGTTCTTATGGATTCATTTTCAGGTGATTTTCTAAAAGAATGCTTGTTAAATGTAAGTAATGATTTACCATTTAGAGGTCCCAGATTATACACTTCAGGAGAGTATATATATCACTGTAAAGTAGAGGGGACTTTTAATTGGTTTAAAGGTGAAGAAGAGATCTTCTATAAAAAAGATAAAGTATATGAATGTGTATTTCATGGTGGGAGTATCAAATAACAGAAATTCATATCAAAAAGTTACAACTGTCAGACCTACTGTCATCGGAATCGCTATTCTGCTTTGCAGGCAATTCCGACGCCAGCTTGACGGTCTGCAGCTGAACTTGATGTTCTACAGACACTAGGTACGGATTCTTGATTTTTAATCAATTCTCTTTTTCAAACTCAGAACATAATAATCCTCCTGCAGAGTATGGAGAAAATGGCTTTAGAAAATTCAACTGGAAAGTATGCAAAATCATGGTAAACTTTTAAATAATAATTCTGATCAATAATAAATCTTATAGAAAACAAGAATGATAAGTACTCACTGTAATAGTTTTACTTTTTTAATGAAGGGCTTATTCAAAGAACAAGCAACATGCTTTCTACTCAGCAATTGTAGAGGAAAATATTGAGAAGTATTTGTAACAACCAAAAATAGATCTATATAACAGAATGTTATTCAATGATTAAAATTACTACCAGTAAAACATAACTTATTGGCCAAACTGAACAATCCGGCCAAAATGAAAGGGAGCTATATGACAATGAAAAAGACAATCTTGGCAAAGACCAAACTCCATGAAATTGTGAGTTGGGCGATTTCCCTTCTCATGATTACTGTGGGAGGGATTCTTATATGTATTCCAATTGTGTTTTGGGATTTTCTTGTATACGAGCAATTTAAGCCGACTGTCAGACCGTATTATCCCGTGTTCTACGGCGCCATTGCCGTTGGCGGATTCATCATTGTCCTATTGGGCATTCTCGGGTTTGTTAAAAAAAAGGACATCAAGGAGAGTCGCGGTAATTTTCTCAGCAACTATATAATTCCTCTCTTTGCAATTGTTGTGGGAGTGGGAGCCTTGGTCGGCGCACTCGATCTCTATAATACAACCGAGTATCTGGCGGCTGACAAGCTCTATCTTATGATCCTTATGGCACCGATATTGGGAGCGCTGCTGCTATTGCTTCTGGTTCCTGCCGGAATATCAATAATTGTTAAAGCATTGCGCAAAAAGGCTATATCAGGGGCGAGTAGACGAGCGGTTGCTTCGGCTTTAGTGCTTGTTCTGATGGGCGCAGTAATTGGCGCGGTTCTCACTTTACCACCGGATGCCACGGCAAAACCATATCCTGAAGATTCGCCTTTCAGAACAGTGCTCTACGCTCAAGGCGAGGCTGGATACAACACCTTTAAGATTCCCACTATGATTACAGTGCCCAATGGCACGATTCTCTCTTTCGCAGAGGCGCGCACAGAGCATAAGGATGACTGGTCCAAAACGGATGTCGTATTGCGTAAAAGCTACGATCTGGGCAGTACATGGACACCACTCGAGGTGCTCATGGAGGAGGGAAATCTGATCATCGGTAATGCCTGCCCGGTTGTGGATAGAAAAACTGGATTTATCTGGCTGATTTTCTGCAAACAAAATGACACGGCCTGGAAGATGCACAGCGAAGATAACGGCGAAACCTGGTCAGAGCCCATCGAGATAACCCAGGATGTAAAGCTTCCCAACTGGACCTGGTACGCAACTGGTCCGAGTAACGGTATTCAGCTGAAGGATGGAACCCTTATCATACCTGCGGACCATATTGTAGACAGGAAGATGCAGGGTCATGTTATTTTCAGCAAAGATGGAGGCAGCACATGGGAATTGGGCGGAACAATTCCGACTGGAGAAGAGGGAACACTCGTAGAGCTCGATAACGGGGATCTCTATATCAATATCCGTCCCGTTAAACCCGGCCACCGCGTCACTGCCATAAGCGAAGATCAAGGGTTGACGTGGCTCGATTATACATATGACAAAGCGCTTCCCGATCCCGCATGCGAGGGGAGCCTCATTAAAATTGAAAAGCCTGAGGGGAGCCTCTACCTATTTACCAATCCAGCTGATTCACTTCACCGCGAGATGATGACAGTGCGTTTGAGTGATGATGAATGCAAAACCTGGTCAAAATCTAAGATCCTCTATGAGGGCATGGCATCTTATTCTGCGCTTTCGCTGATTGACGCCGAAAATGATATAATTGGATGCATTTTTGAGAAAGGTGCTAATTATTACGCTGAAGAGATTGTGTTTATGCGTTTTCCCCTTAGTTTTCTGGATGAGTGAATGAAGTAGCAAATAGAATTCTCTGTTTGGTCTCTATTTGGTCTCTGTTTAAAAATTCCGCCCTTTGTTTCGCTCCAGGGACAAGCCGTCAATTTATTGGAACGTTATGCAGTATCAAAAATGATTGAATAAAAATACGAGAAATAAACAACTTTGGAATGATTTATTATGGATTTGATTTTAGTTCTCTAGAGATGATTGACTCTATAGGAATAAAAGCTGACACCGGAAATAATCATCTGATTTCGGTCTCAATGTCAGGATATCAAGGAGCATTACCTTATACAGTCCATAATGAAATTATGTTTTTAGCTAAGGAAGTTTATTCGAAAAAGTATTCAGCTGCTTTTTCTAAAAATAGTTATTTGCATTGGAAAAACGGATACAAGAATTCGATGACATATATAGATGGTTTTGGCGTATGTGATTTACCAGAATACAATGTTTTTGGAGAAAACAGAAAGAATACAAGAATAGGACAAAAGGTTACTGCTGTACTGGATAATACAATTCGGGATCAGTTAATGAATTTTGATGAGGTTAAAATTCATCAAAAACATGAGGAAGAATACTTGTCTTTAGCACTTCATCCATATGTAAGAGAAATTAACCCAGATCTTATACTTGGATGGATTGTTGATGAAACAAATTTTGAAGATGTTAAGAGCAAAATGAAAAGAGGGGAGATTGCTGATCGAGAAACATGGTTAGTTTCAGAAATTTAGAGAGATCTTGCATATCAAAAAACAGAAGTAGTTATTGATAGGCAGTATTCACTAACTAATCCATCACATTCCTAATTTCAATACGATTTTTCTTATCTATCCCGATCCTATCGCTGCCATCAAGCAGAATACTGCTCTCAACAGTCAGATCACTCAGGCTATTCTCTCTGATTACATTCTTTGAAAAATTAAGGAACCCCGTCACATGCACACCCCCGGCACCTATCCTGGTTGTGTTCTTTGTAATGTGGTTATTGATGAGAGTCAGGTCTCCCCTGATATACACGGCGCCTCCCCCCCGGTCTGCCTTGTTGTTTTTTATCGTACAAGTGTTCAGAACCGCTCGTGATTCACAGCTCACAAAAAGTGCTCCTCCCCGTACCATGGCACTGTTCTCTTCTATCAAGCAATCTATCATATGCAGTATACCCCCGGGCTCATTCTTAATGGCCCCGCCGCTCCCTAAACATCCTGAGCCGCTGGTTCTTTCTGCCATATTCATGGGAATGGTAAAATTCCCGGTAAAAGCAGAGTCTGAGATAATGGCCCTGCCTCTGTTATCAAGTCCTGCGCCGTATACTGCAGCATTGTTCCGGACCAGGCAGTCTTCCATCCTCAGGGTCCCCAAATTCAATATGCCTCCCCCCCGTCGCAGATCCCCATGAGCCACACCATTTTCAATGGTCAAGGCTATTAAGCGAACTTCTGCTCCTTCGGCAATTGTAAAGACTCTGTCTCCGGCTTTACCGGATTCTGCATCTCCCCGGATAAAGGTTTTGTTCCTGCCTTCTCCAATGATGATTAAATCCCTGTCTACGACAAGACCCGATTCTATAAACGCACCTTCTTCCAGCATGATACAACTCACATTTTCAGAGGTGTTCTCAAGGGCTGATCTTAAGCTGGAATAATCGCAATCGGTTACACCGACACGGACTGTCCCATTATTCTCCGTAACACTATTTCCGTGGCATAACAATGTAAATAAAAAGAATGTGATCAGGGTTAGTTTAAAAATTTTCATCTGTTAATTATATCATGATATAATTAACCTCCCCGTGTTCCCGGGATGTCCGCCGGAATTGATATTGATAATGCCATGCCCCTTATTGAGAATAATACAATTTCCGGCGGGCCCGTTATTGGAAGTCCCACAATCATCCTGATGGATGATTCACAGCCGGATATTGTCAATGATATTCTGTTTTCTGGCAGCACTGTTAATAGTTACTGCATTTATGAAAGCGACAAAAATATCAGCAGTCCTACCTATATCGGAAATAATGACTTCTAGGATAAAAACGGCAGTACTGTCCTCTACAGAAGATTTGATTCCTCGAGTTATGATACTGAAGCCCTGATTAATGCCCTGACCCATTGTACAGGCAATGAGGATCTGAATCCCCAGTTTTTAGATATTGATGGTCCTGACAATGATCTCTCGTCCATGGATGATAATGACTGGAGTCTGAGTGCATCCTTTCCTGTGAATGTACGTCAGAGGGGTATCAATGCAAGCCTATGGGCCAATATTGATGATGAAGACCGGGATGGAAATGAGCGAACAGATCTTAGAACAGGACCTGATAACGGGCCCGACAATATTGACGCTGCCGGCTGGTCTATGGGGGCCTATGAGGAGGACTGAAAATCGTGAAGAACTTTAAAAACTATAGTTAGGTTTAATTAGCAGCAGTTGTCATGATATATCTTTTTAAATGTCAGTATCGGATTGTATTCAAGACCAGAGTACATTCAATTTATGGCTCAGATACTCTATCTAAGAGGTTTTCTGATTTATTGGAAAATGTTGAAGATCAATAAATAATACGGAGACATTAATGAAATGGGTTTGTTCTTTTAACAGAAAAACCATTTCACCGGATGCTTCATTGATCCTATCCAAAGGAGCGATTTTCTACTATTCTCTATCAATAAGAGGGGGGCTACTTTGGGATCATTAAGAATAAAGAATAACTTATTAGTTCAGTATTCCTTCATTTCTCTCTGTATGACGATAATCATAGCTTTTCTGATGAGCTGGGTATTGGTAAATCAGATAAAACACCAGATGATTATCGGCCATTCAGATTTTTATCAGTCTTATGTCAGAGCCATTCCAGAGAACTATTCTGAAATTATTCCTTTGCTTGATAATCATACCTTATTAAATAAGACTCCTGATTCTTCAGAAAAAGATGAACATCATGACAGTTTCAATGTAGAGACCCCGGACATCCGATGGTTACACTTTAAAACTGATTTACTCCAGTATCCAACTGTAAAACAGTTTCGCATCATAAACCGGGAGAATGAAGTCATTTGGCAATTTAAGGATCAGAATATTCCCGAGAACTCCTCTCCTTTTAATACAATGATTAAGAATCTGGAACATAAGGATATCTCTTATCATATTCAGAGTGAAAATCCTTATTTCCTTGTTTACTATTACATTCCAATCATAGTTGAAGAAGAAAATATTGGAACCGTTGAGATCTTAGATCTTGATCCTAATCTACGAAAGAGTATTATAAAAAATAGAAAATTAGTGATACTAATGATTTTTATAGGGGGCTTTTTATTCTATTCTAGCCTTTTTTTCCTGTTCAGCCGAGTCTATTATAATCAGAGTAAAGCTCTTGATAAGCTTGATAAGAGTCAGTCTCTGACCATTTATACCATGTCCCAATTGGCAGAGCTTCGAGATGATAATACAGGTGCACATATAAATAGAACCAGTCTTTATTGTAAAATATTAGGTTCTGAGTTATCCAAAGTTGATAAGTATAAAAACTATCTGACCAAAGCA
Source organism: Oceanispirochaeta sp. M1 (assembly GCF_003346715.1). Lineage (NCBI taxonomy): Bacteria > Pseudomonadati > Spirochaetota > Spirochaetia > Spirochaetales > Spirochaetaceae > Oceanispirochaeta > Oceanispirochaeta sp. M1. Next base: position 2,933 of record NZ_QQPQ01000070.1, on the reverse strand, counting down.
TATCTGGATGATCTGGAGCGTTCTGCTCCGTTACATGATATAGGTAAAGTGGGTATCCCTGACAGTATTTTACAAAAACCGGGAAAGTTGAGTGCAGAGGAATTTGAAATCATTAAAACACATCCTCAACTTGGTGCCAAGGTATTGAAAAACGCCTCAGAGTCTCTTGATTTTCAGTCTTTCTTTGAAATAGGGTATCAAATTGTCTTATATCATCACGAGAACTGGGATGGCTCGGGATATCCCTTTGGAACAATAGCTGAAGAAATCCCCCTCTCTGCGAGGATTATGTCCATCTCTGATGTATATGATGCCTTAACTACCAGCCGACCTTATAAGAGTGCTTTTTCCCATGAAAAGGCAATGAAAATAATTGTAGATGACTCTGGGAAAAAGTTTGATCCTGATTTAATAGATGCATTGTTGAATATTTCTGATCAGTTCAGGGAAATTTCGAAACAGTAGTCATTTAGTATCGGGATCACTCAACTGTTCGTCATACCATGTGTAGTATTTTTTGGGATTATTACGCAGAATAATGTGCAGGAGCAGCCCTCCATGAATCAGCAGATCTTTTATTTTGGCAGAATCCAATTTTCGGACGGATGTTACTTTGTAGACCCGGAAATATTTTTACACTTCATCCTGTTCTGTTTTGCGTATTTGAAAAGATTAATGACAAAGAATATATCCTCATTGAATAAACACTCAAATTAAGTGGTTCTATGCATAACTTGAAGAGAATCGTTATGATATCTTGAGAATATTATGAATAGATCAGTGGTATTTTGAGTGATTCAATACTTTTCAGGCGTACTTTTTCACAAATAGGACCGACTGTAGGATCAGAGCCTGTCATACGAATAAATATTTCCATTAAGTTTTCTTCTCTTAATACACCCTCATCATGTTAACACCTGGCAATTTTCTGCATAAATTAAGACTTTTCTTTTTGTTACATTTCCAGGAAAACCATAATATCTCATTTTCATAAAGCCTGATTGGAGAATATGACACAGATACTCCCTCGGTGGTATTCTGTTTGAAATCCAAATTAAAGGGGAGTGACCGGTTATTGTGATTATCAGAATACACAAACAGAAGGTTTCTCTCTCAGAAGATCCTTCCAACCGTGTGAATCAATTATTCTTTGAGTGTCAAATATACAAAGAAGTAGGGAAGTCGGAGATGAAATTGATTTACCCTTGCTGCACAGAGGCTCGATGAAGAACGGTGATGTGGGTATACCCGTTATGGATGACTTTGTTCCGGACGGCTGATCCCGCATTCCCATCATTTTACTCGCAAGCATCCGTAAATCATCGCACAGGGCTTTCCTATGCGGGTGTCTGGGGGAAGTTTTTTTATTCTGCAGTGTAGCTGAGAGGGAATGTTTTATCGATTGACCGCAATAAATACTGTAGCCCTTTGGCCGTTATGTTAATACGCAAATTTCAACCTTTTGGCCGATATACAAATGGATTTCACAAGGTATAATAATCATACGATTATTATAAGGAGCTCAGAAATGTTATTATATTGTGTTAATAAAGATGGAGAACACGAAGTACATAAAATTGCAGCATGCTCTGATTCCCCACTTCCATACAAAAGTAAGCGAATTTACTTTAGAGCAAACACAGACAATGAAGCTATGAGAATTGCTAGAGGACACCATAAAAATGTGGATGGTTGTGCTTACTGTATGAAAGGATATCACACGAGATGATTAAAAAACAAATGATACTTATGATCTCCCTGGTAAGCCTAATGTGTCTCATGTCCTGTCAGGAAGAGAAGATTCACTGTGCAGATGAAGAGTTCCATATAAATTTAGATACTGATGAATGCTGTATAAATCAATAGAGTTCATTTATGAGGATCTATCCTATGGGTGGACACTTATCCCTCCCTTATCCTGAAAATGACTCACAGATCTTCCAAAATTATCAGAAGCAGCCCCATCGGAGGCTATTAGTTTATCCATATAATATATAGAGACGGTAATAGAATCTGTTACTGTACTTGTCCCATCACTGACCGTGAGTGTAAAGATATAATCCCCTTCATCCAGGTCAAAGGAAATATCAAAACTGGCTTCATAAGTTTTACTGTTTGACAATGTAATATCTGTTGGGTTATCAGAGGAAGCAGTCCAGCTGTAGCTTATTGATTCGCTGCCCGGATTACTCACAGATCCCGTAAGATAGATAGTACTACCAAGAGCAGTATAATCCTTGTCATTCCCTGCATTACAGGACTCCTTTTCTTATGCCTGGTAAATGATATAACACGATGTTCGTTCATGAAGTTTTAATCAACATTATAAAGGAGTATTGAATTATAAGGAAACGGCAGTTGATTTTATGATAACTTATTACCTTGATTATTGATACGTACAAGGTATCTTCATAAATTTACAGTAGGCTGGTTATCGGATGCAATTTTTGAGGTTGGTGTTAAGCAATTTTTGATAGTCTAAATTATATTCCCATTTAATCGTAGAATCCTGAATACTCTGGCGAGAACGGTTCTGACCATTTCTTTAGAATATCCCACTTTAGCAGTATGATTTGTTTCATATGAAATAAATCATGTCCCATCCATGATGCTAGTAAATCTCCGGCACTTATATTCTTTTTATTGATACCATCTCCAATATGCTTTGAATCTAAATCCGGATTTGATATCTTGTTTAACCAAATTAATGATAAGTCTCTTTCTCTAATAAAATTTCGCATAGAAGATTCTAGTTCTCGTTCATTATATTGTCTTGATGTTATCCATTCAATTTCATTAAAGGAAGCCCTATAGTTCAAGATAGTTGTCACAGTATTTAATACGGAGGACAACATATTGAGTAAGTATAGTACAGGATTTCGAAACAGCATTTTACGGAAAGTACTTCCCCCTGAAAGTAGACCTATTGCCCA
>NZ_QQPQ01000069.1 GCF_003346715.1 Oceanispirochaeta sp. M1 | reverse complement strand
ACGTTGTTTACCTAAATCCATCTGCAGATACAAGGATTAAAATAAAAGCAGAAAAAGAAAGGAAATTCGCCAGTTAAATTTTATCATTATTTCAAAGAGCACACTTCAACTATGTTGACATATTCCGCCACAGGACCAATACGATGCATATTGCCGGGAATTTCTGGATAAGATGAAAAGTCTTTCAGAAAAAGCCGGAGGAGAAGCACCACGGCCTGTTGTTCCAGATGTGCGTGATCTGGAAGAAATACGCCTCACACCTGCAGGCAATGAGCAATTGCTGGCCATATTCAATATTATAGAAGATTTTGAGATAAAAATTGAACAATGGGAAGCTCGATCAGAAGCCATTGAGAAACGTTGGAATGACTGGCAGATTCTTGAGAAACTCAAGTTTAAAGCTCAGGGTATTCCTGATTCTGAGGTTTTGGATGTACAAGTAGAGACTCTCAAGGAAAAGAGGCAATTGATAGATGAGCCTAACCCTATGAATCCTTTGATTAAAGGCTATACAGATTTGCTTCGCAGTGAATTGAATGGCATACAGAGCCAATGGAAACAAACCTGGGAGGACGGTGAATCCCAACTTCATGGAGATGATAATTTCAATTCCCTGGACCCCGAAGATAAGCATAAAATTCGAAGGAATCTAAGTCTTCTTGAGGGAGAACAGCCTCAAATAAATTTAGAAGATACTTCCAGAATTCTCGCCTCCCTTGGAGAGACCTCCATTGAATCTTTGAAGGATAAGTTAGCTGCTTTACCTAACCGGTATAAACAGGCTCAAATGCAGGCTGCAAAAGAGTTGGAACCCAAAGCACGGGAAGTCATTCTTCCCTCAAGGACCATGAAAACAGAACAGGATATCGATGCTTGGATGGAAGAAGTAAAAGCTGAATTGCTCAAAGCCTTAGAAGATGGCCCTGTGGTAATTGGTTAAGGAGAGACAATGAAACACCCCTTAGACAAATCCCTGCGAAACGACCTTGAAAAAGCAGTAAAACAAGCCCGTACCATTGCAGAAGCTGCTGTATCTGCAGCCCTGGACCAGCTTGGTGTGGGAGAACCTACTACCTATGATCACTTATCTGAAGATGATAAAGATCTGCGTCGCCGTCTCCGCACCCACGGACGACAGCTGGGTGATGAACGTAAGCCCAATGCTCAACAGGAAACTATCCGACTCCGGGAAGAGATTGCTTACGAGCAGTGGCACCGCATGCTCTTTGCCCGCTTTCTCGCTGAAAACAATCTGCTGATGTACGATGGGGTTTCCGTTACCCTTGGGGAGTGTTCTGACCTAGCAGAAGACGCTGATGTTGCCCATGAGTGGCAGCTACAGGGGGTGAACGGCCAGCCCTCTCTCTGGGAACTGGCAGCAAAACTGGCTACAGCTATGCTTCCTCAGATTTTCCGAACTGATTCTCCTGCCTTTGAATTATTGCTTCCTCCCGAACAGGAGCAGAAGCTTGAGAAGATTCTCAATAATCTACCCAAAGAGATGTTTACCGCCTCTGATTCTCTGGGATGGGTTTATCAGTTCTGGCAGGCGAAACGCAAGGAAGAGGTCAACGCCAGTGAAGTAAAAATTGGTGCTCGTGAACTACCTGCGGTAACACAGCTCTTCACCGAACCCTATATGGTGAGCTTTCTGTTGGACAATGCCCTTGGTGCATGGTGGGCGGGAAAACGACTGACAGAAACCGACTGGACCACTGCCACCTCTGAAACGGAGCTTCGTGAAAAGGCTTCTATTGATGGTGTACCACTTGAGTATCTTCGATTTGTACAGGATGAAGAGGGCAGATGGGCTCCTGCATCGGGCTTCTTTGAGAAATGGCCTGAGAGCTTAGCTGAACTGAAAATGCTCGACCCCTCCAGTGGTTCCGGCCACTTTTTAGTCAGTGTGCTACAGATGTTAGTTCCCCTCCGTATGGAGATGGAGAACCTCACCGCCAAAGAGGCTATTGATGCAGTGCTGAGCCAAAACCTTCATGGTTTGGAACTGGACAGCCGCTGTGTGGAACTGGCTGCCTTTGCCGTAGCACTTGCTGCTTGGACATTCCCCGGTGCTAAAGGTTTTCGTCCACTACCTGAGATGAATATTGCCTGTAGTGGTTTGGCGGTGAGTGTTGCCAAGGATGAATGGAAAAAACTTGCTTTCGGTAAGAAGAAAAATCTTGGCATTGCTCTTGAGTGGATGTATGACACCTTTAAGGATGCTCCTGTTCTGGGAAGTCTCATTAACCCTGCTCGTTCTGATGCCTCTAAAATTATTGAGTGGGATGAGCTCTCACAGATGCTCACTGAAGCACTGGAGCAGGAAGAGGGTGAAGAGCAGCACGAGGTTGGTGTTGTAGCTCAGGGGCTTGCGAAAGCGGCGATGATGTTGGCGGATAAGTATCACTGGGTGGTAACCAATGTGCCTTATTTAGGAAACGGAAAACAATGTCAAATCCTTCAGGATTTTTGTAATACAGAATATGAAAGTGCAAAGCATGATTTAGCGACTGTTTTTTTAGAGCGGTGTATTGAGTACTGTCAATTAGGAGGGACTACAAGTATAGTCTTACCACAGAATTGGTTATTTCTAGGAAGATATAAAAAGTTTAGGGAGAAACTTCTAATAAAAGATCAATGGAACCTTATTGTAAGATTGGGTGCAAAAGGTTTTACTACACCTATGTATGACTTCAATGTTCAACTGATCACAATTAGTAATGGTGGACAAGTTGCATATAGTGAACTTTGGGGTGATAGTCAGAAAAATTTTATACGTGGTATTGATGTTTCTGAATACAAATCTGCAGATGTAAAGGCGAATAAGCTTGTCACCACTGAAGTGAAAAGTGTAGATCAACAAAAACAATTAAACAATCCAGATCATATTGTTATTATCGATGAAATAGACTCATCAATAAAAAAAATATCGGACTATGCAGTAAGTAAGAGGGGTATTGTTAATGGTGATAATGATAAATGGTTGAGGAAATATTGGGAGATTTTTGAAGTTTGTAAAAATTGGCAATTTTTACAAACGGCAGTTAATCAACATTTGCATTACTTTGGTCGTGAAACTGTTATTAATTGGAAATCTGGTGGCAAAGGTATGTTGAGACCCGGTTTAGGTAATTTGACATATGGTAATGTTGGGATTGCAGTAAGTAGAATGGCTCACTTACCATCAACTATTTATACCGGTGAATTTTATGATCAAAATACAGCTGTCTTGTGTCCTGGTGATCCCAAAGTCATTGTACCCTTTTGGTGTTATACAAATGACAAGTCATTTAGTCAGGATGTTCGAAAATTTGACCAAAAAATTGGAGTAACACCAGCAACGCTTCTGAAAATTCCCTTTAACCTTGACCATTGGCAAAAAGTCGCCATCGAAAAATACCCCAACGGTCTCCCAAAACCTTACTCCAACGATCCAACACAATGGATTTTTCACGGTCACCCCTGCGGTTCAGTGGTCTGGGATGAGGACTCTAAGTGGACAGCTTCAGTACCACTTCGTATCGACGACACAGTACTACAAGTTGCAGTAGCACGTCTTCTCGGCTATCAATGGCCTGCAGAACTGGATTCTGAGATGGAGCTGGCTGATAAACAGCGTGAACTGGTAGAGCAGTGTGCAGAGCTGCTTCCTCTGGCAGATGAGGATGGTATTGTTTGTATTCCATCGGTTCGAGGAGAGGGCGCCGCAGAGGATCGTTTGCTCGATATGCTTAAAGCTTCTTATGGGGAAAAATGGGATAATAGTGTATTGAATGAGCTACTTGGATCAGTTGGCTATAATGGAAAGAAACTTGAGAATTGGTTACGTGATAAGTTTTTCACTCAACATTGCAGGATGTTCGGCAATCGCCCCTTTATCTGGCACATCTGGGATGGTCTCATAGATGGTTTCTCTGTGCTGGTGAACTACCACAAGTTCGATGCAAAACAATTGGAAACCTTAATCTACACCTATCTAGGCGACTGGATCAGTCGCCAAACAGCCGAGGTGGAAAATGGCGTAGATGGTGCCCAGGTAAAACTGGATGCTGCCAAGCAATTAAAAAAACGATTGGAACTTATTGCTGAAGGTGAAGCACCCTACGATATTTTTGTTCGATGGAAACCCCTGGAAGAGCAGCCTGTTGGCTGGAACCCTGATCTGAATGATGGGGTTCGGCTGAATGTCCGCCCCTTTGTGACTGTACCGGATATTGGTAAGAATGGCGCAGGTATTTTAAGGGATAAGTTCAATGTGAAGTGGACTAAAGATCGAGGCAAAGATGTTGTCTCTGCACCATGGTATCGTCTGGGGCCTTTGTATGATGGAAAAGAGGGTGATCGGATCAATGAGCATCATTTGACTTTGGAAGAGAAAAGGAAAGCAAGGGATTCTGAATGAAAATAATTGATGAACTTAAAAAGAGCATAATTAGAACCTCTGAATATAATCCAGATGTTCAAGTTGCTCCTGCATGCATTCTCTGGCCAGATAAAGATAGTCAGTGGGGTGCTATCATTCCTGACCTCCAGCAAGAATTGAAATCACTATTCATCTTGGGAGATTATACACCGGAGGAGAAAAAAGGTCCGGCTATTTGGCTTCGCTGTATCATTGAAAATGGGATTGAAGAATACCCTATAAAAGAGAATGATACTCCAATGCTCTATCTACCCGGTTACAGTCGTCATGACCTTCGTGCCATTGAAGAGTGCCCCAATGAAATTAAGCCCTTGGCTGAACTACAGTATAGAGGTGCCATTTGGTCACAAATCAGTACAAAGGACTGGACCATCCTCGCTTTTCTTAAATCAGATCAGGGAGGGCTTGGCTTAGATGTAACCCAGGATACGGAAACCAAGCATGCCATGAGATTAGCCTTACCCTCATTATTGGAACAGGATATTTCCCTTCTTCAGGGTAAGCAACTTGATAAGGATTTCTTCAATAAGCTACTTATGGGGGGAGATCCCGTAAAAGATCTTCTTCTTTGGATAAATGATTCTATTCGCTTTAAAGAGACCAGAGGTGATACCCCCTGGAATGCCTTTGTTCAAGTTTGTAAATCTCAAATGGCCTTTGATCCTTCTAAGGATGGTGTTTTGGCTGCAGCAGAAAAATTAGCAAAACATGAAGGTCTCTGGAAAGGGGTCTGGGACAGGTATAGAGAAGCCCCTCAACGTTATCCTCTAATACCAGAAAATATCAGAAAGTGCTCACCACCAGCAATGGATCTTTTCTCCGATGCTTCAACCATGGGGGGATGGCCTCAATGGAACGAAGATCAAGAAGCAGAATTGCGAAAAAACCTTCTGTTGCTTGAAAATGAGTCGCCCCAACATGCTGCCGAGAAAATTGTACAGTATGAAGAGGTACATAAACACCGTCGAAACCTTGTGTGGGCTGAGTTGGGTGAAGCCAACTGTGCAGAAGCCTTGAAATATCTCACCCGAATGGTGATACATATGGCAAATCCCCTTGCTGCAGGTTCTTTTGAAGATCTGCGACAAGGCTATGAAAAAAGCGGCTGGTTGGTAGATAGAGCTGTATTAAACGCTTTATCATGTGCCGGTGTACCCGACGATTTTGACGCTATTGCATCAGCCGTTAAGTCCATCTATCCTACATGGCTGGATCAGTCAGCTCGATACCTTCAACAGCAAGTTCTCGATTCTGTATATCCGGGAGTTACTAAAGATACTCAGAGTTCCTTTCAGTCTGAAGAGGGTTTATGCGTCCTCTTCGTAGATGGATTACGCTTTGATACGGCAAAAACCCTGGAGGAAATGCTGGAACGCAAGGGCCATGCCATAAAGGTCACTGGGCAATGGGCTGCCTTACCTACAGTTACAGCCACAGGGAAAGTAGCTGTTTCTCCTGTAAAAGAAAAAGTATCTGGTTCAGATAATTCTTTTGATTTTGAGACAGAAGTATCTAACTCCGGGCAATCCTTAAAAGGTGGATACCATTTTAAGAAGCTTTTAGAAGAAGAGGGATGGACCGTCCTTGGAAAAAATGATTCTGGTCATGGTATTGGCAGGGCCTGGTGTGAATTGGGGGATATTGATCATGAAGGCCATGATCGTGGTTGGAAACTTGCTAAACACATTTCTACAATGCTTCAGGAAGTATCTGAAAAAATTGATGCTTTATTTAAAGCAGGCTGGTCATCGGTGCGAGTGGTAACTGATCATGGCTGGTTATTGATGCCGAAGGGGCTTTCTAAAATAGAATTACCGGCTGCGTTAACCGACAGTAAATGGGGCCGTTGTGCTGCTATTAAACCCGGTGCAGTTACAGATGTAAAACTTTACCCCTGGTATTGGAATAGTACAAAGCACTTTGCACTGGCAGATGGTGCTTCTTGCTATAAGGCTGGTCTAGAATATTCACATGGAGGTATTTCGCTACAGGAGTGTTATATACCGGAAATAAATATATCCTCATCCATTAAATCGAGCAGTAAGACAGTAAATATTACAGATGTTAAGTGGCGTGGGCTCAGGTGTAAAATCGCAGTTGAAGAAAGTACAGAAAATCTTAAACTGGATATCAGACTACAGGCAGGAGAACCTTCAAGCTCTGTTGTTCTTTCAATAAAAGAAATTGACAGCAATGGTATGGCATCTGTAATTGTTGAGGATGAAGATCTGGAAAATGTTGATGCCTATCTCGTATTGCTAGACAAAGAAGGAAAAATGGTATCACAGATGCCCACGGTAATTGGAGGGGATGTTTAAATGGTAATAGATAATCTTGATAGAATCGCAGCCGATGCACTTGATGGCTATTTGGTTCGAAAAGACTTAGTCAGGAAATTCAGTCGTCAATTCCCCGTACCTACCTATGTTGTAGAGTTTCTTCTCGGGAGGTATTGTGCAAGTACCGATGAAGATGAAATTGCTGAAGGGTTGGAGATAGTTCAGCGTCAACTTCAGGACCGTTCAGTCCGTGCAGGAGAAGAGGAGCTATTTAAATCACGTGCAAAGGAAAAAGGACATGTTAAGATAATCGATATTATCACGGCTCGGCTGGATGCCAAATCCGATTGTTACCTGGCAGCCATTCCCAGCTTAAGATTGAATGATGCCCGAATTGAAGGTGATTTAATTAACCGACATGAACGTATGCTCACAGGTGGTTTCTATGCAGAAATCACTATTAGCTATGACTCTGTAATTGCTCAGGAAAAAGGGGGGAGACCCTTTGGGATTGATGCTATTCGGGAAATCCAGTTGTCAAGCCGTGACGTTCTCAATTCTCTTGGGGAAGCTCGGAATGCCTTTACAACTGCAGAATGGAAACTCTTTTTATTAAGATCTATTGGAATTGAACCTAATGAACTCTCTGAACGTCAAATAAATGCTATGCTTTTAAGAATGGTTCCCTTTGTAGAACGAAATTATAACCTGGTTGAATTAGGGCCTCGTGGAACTGGTAAAAGTCATTTGTTTCAACAAATATCCCCCTATTCTCATTTGATATCCGGTGGTAAAGCAACTGTAGCGAAAATGTTTGTGAACAATAGTAGCGGTCAACGGGGATTGGTATGCCAGTACGATGTAGTTTGCTTTGATGAAGTTTCCGGTATCTCCTTTGATCAAAAAGATGGCGTCAATATAATGAAAGGCTATATGGAATCAGGAGAGTTCAGCCGAGGAAAAGAAAATATCCGGGCAGATGGAAGCATCGTACTTGTAGGGAATTTTGAAGTAGATGTGGAGCATCAACAGCGTATAGGCCACTTATTTGGTCCTATGCCACCGGAGATGAAAGACGATACTGCATTTATGGATAGAATTCATAGTTTTCTACCAGGCTGGGATATTCCAAAGATATCTAAGGAAATATTGACAGATCATTTTGGTCTGGTAAGTGATTTCCTCTCTGAGTGTTGGAGTCAATTAAGAAATCAAAGCCGACTAGCCCATCTTCAGAATGTCGTTTTCTATGGTGGATCTCTGTCTGGAAGAGATACCAATGCGGTGAATAAGACTGTAAGTGGTCTTCTCAAATTACTCTATCCCGTAGATAGCTCAGAAGTTTCCAAAGAAGATATTGAATGGGCTGTTCGTTTAGCTCTTGAAGCAAGAAGAAGGGTAAAAGAACAGCAAAAGCGAATTGGTGCTGCAGAGTTCCGAAATACTCATTTCAGTTATACTTTTGAAGACGAAGGTGTTGAGAAATTTGTTTCGACTCCTGAGTTACAGAGTGAAAATAGTATTGGAGGCGATCCCTTAGAACCTGGTCAAGTTTGGGCTATTAGTCCAGGTGGTCAGGATGAGCATCCAGGGTTATATCGTATAGAAGTTAACGAAGGTCCTGGTTCTGGAGTAAAAATATTGAATAAGCCTGTACCTCCCGCATTTAAAGAAAGTATGGGATTCGCTGAGCAAAATCTCTATTCCAGAAGTGCTCAACTTGTAGGAGATAAAGATCCAAGACATCATGAATTCACCGTACAGTTAAGAGCATTTGATGCTGCTAAATCCGGTGCAAAAGTAGGAGTTGCATCTCTCATCGCACTCTCCACCAGTTTACTCAAAAAGAGTGTGCGGGGTGGTTTGATTATTGTCGGTGAGATTAACCTTGGTGGATCAATTGAGCCATTACACAATCCAGTATCTATTGTTGAAATAGGGGTAGAGAAAGGAGCAACAGCAGTCTTGATACCAGTGGCTTGCCGTCGCCAATTAATAGATCTATCCGATGATATGGCAACAAAGGTTGATATTCAGTTTTACTCTGATGCGAGAGATGCATTGTTGAAGGCTATTGTGGAGTAGGAAGTATAGCCCTATCAATTGATAGAGACATTCTCACAACTTTAATTTGAGTTTTCACTATTAATGAAAGAATAGATTTGTCCAATATTTAGAATATTAAAAATTTAATATGGTTGAGGTTCTATTTAAACTGCTATACAGTAACGAGATAACTATATTTCTTAATACTGTATTACTGATAGATTACTAATTAATATTCATAAAATACATTCGATTGGACAAAATACATTTGACTAATATAGATATATTTACGATAATAAATATAGAAGTTCTGCTCGGAGGGTTACGAGCATGGTAAATAAAGAAAACTCAACTTGAAGTTCTGCTCGGAGGGCTACGAGCATGGTAAAAAAAGAAAGTCCACTTAGATGACCTAAGGCCCCTGGTAACAGGGGCTTATTTTTTTGTAATTAGGAATACCTTCATGGACTATATATCCCTCACTAAAAAATTTTTTGATGATCATCCTTGTGATAAATATCCGGAGTTTCTTCAAAAAACAGACCGTCCATATATCATGATTAGAGTAAAAATCGGTGGATCAGAATTTGCAATTCCTTTCCGAACCCATATCAAAGATAGAAAGGACACACATGCTCTTAAAACAAAAGAAGGAGATCTCCCAGGAGAATTTCGTGGAATAGACTATTCAAAGTCTGTTCTTATCACCGATTCTGAATATTATTCATTTGATATCAATGGGAAGCGTATTAAGGTTGATAGTGATGAGCATGTCGTGATTCTAAAGAGTAAATCTTTAATTGAAAAAGAGATGAAGTCTTATGTACAGAAATATAAAAAAAATTACTCCAAGAGGCATGTACAGAGGAACCGATTCTTTTATGAAGTATCTACTTTACAGTACTATATCGGAGAATTGGAACTTGAGTAGATTGAAAAAATCATTGAAATACTAATTCAGAAGTATAGTTAAAAAGAAACTTATAGATAATTGATATTTCTTGAGATTGATCTCAAGTTATGAACATCTATAATCAGTTCCCTGAATAAATATTATATGAATAATTAAAGGAACATATTTGCGATTACAGCTCCATTACATAGTATTAATATAATTATCAAAATCTGAGTTATGTTCAGTTTTCTGTTTTGTTTTGACAATTCTTCTTTCATAGAAAATAATAGCTTTTTATTCTGTTTATTCTGCGATTCTCCTAGATTTCTTATTTCTAATTGTAGATCAGATTTATTAATATCAAGACGTGTTCTGATGTTATTGTCCATTTCTAAATTGAACTCTTTAAGATTTTTAATAGTTGAATTAAATCTATCAGACAGTTCATGAATGAAGCTATTCTGTTCATCTGCTTTTTCAAATGCTATTTGAATATCTTCTTTGATTTCGGATATTTTTTCATACGCTTCAGAGAATGATATAAGTTTTTGAGTTTGAGATTCCAGTTCTGAAATAGTCTTGTCCAACTCTTCAAGTTTTGATGAATCTTTCATAAAATGACTCCTCGATTTTTTTTAAGCGATTATTTTCAAGTTTTAATACTTCTATAGTTATTTTTGGATCATCAAGTACTTCTGCCATTAGTTTAAGAGATTTTATATCAAAGAAGTTTTCCATAAGTACTCCAATATAAATATCTCTATTTTGATTATTAAACAGGCTATTAATCGAAATTAAGTTTTTTAAAAGACATATTCTAGTTTCACTTGAATAAGAGTAAATTTTCCTAAATGAAGAGTCTAATCGTTGTTTTCCATCCCTGTCATCAAAATCATTTTGCATCAGACGTATAAGACCACTTATAAAATTTAATCCTGTATTGCTAGAGTAACTTTCTAAAAATCTACTAATACTTGATTTCAATTCATCTATTTGCTCTTCGTTAATAAGTTCTGATATTTTCTTATTGTCTTCAATTTTATAAAAAACATCAAACCAGAGAGCATACTCATTTGGGTTATTAGCTATGGCTTGGAGAGTAGTGCTGTTATGAGTAAACTTGAAATAATTTTCCATTTGCTTCTTAAAACCATCTGCGTCAATTTTATTTTGAGTGAATTCACTGCAACTCTCATAGACCGTTTTTAGAGACTGAATCCTATTGTAAACAAAATGGTTATATATCCATTGGAGTAGAAAACGAACTACTTTTTCAATCTCATCTATTCCTTGTTGATTCATTATGTTGTGGTAAATAACATAATCATCAGAGAGTTCTGATTTTGATATTGGTTGATTGAATAACAACGTTTCATAAAAATTTTCATTTTCATATTTTAGAATTAGATTTAGTAGATTTCTTTTAATTGTACTGATGTCGTATAATAGGTAATTGACCTCAAAAATACCGGCACCAGAATAAGAAGTAATGGTCCAATCATCAATAATCCCTAACTGACATACCCTGAATATCAGACGTTCAATAGATTCCCTCTGAGATGAAATAGACTTAAATGATTTGCCGTTAATAGTAACTGCGCCTGGGTTCTGTTTTTTTAGAATGTCGATTAATTCCATAATTGATTTACTTTCTGAATCTATTTTTTCTAGATTACTTGTTAACAGGTACAGTGATGTACTCAAATCCCCTAATGCATTTTCATTTTCATCTCGCATATCTTTTAACTTTTCAAGGTTCATATTTTTTCGCCATATCTTCTGTGGTTCCTGGGATGGTTTTGAAAGAAGTACAGTACAATGAGCTTTCTCATGAATGAATTGTTCTTTGTCTCGACCAGCTCGACCACCTTCCTGGTATAAGGCTTCTAATGATGAAGGTAATCCATAGTGAACTGTGAAATGAATATTCTTTTTATTCACACCCATACCGAATGCTTTTGTAGCAACAATGAGTGGAACTTGGTTCTTCTTATATTTTAATTGAACAGCTCTTTTATATTTGTTGAACTCATCATTATTCATGACTTTCTTTTTTTTAACTTTTGGCACTGACCCTGAGAAATAGGGTACTTCAATTTTTAAATAGTTCTTGAGTTTGTCTGATATTGAAAAACACCCTGTTGGACCGTTAACTGTCCGTGTAAAAATTAGACCATTCTTGATCATTTTTTTTTCAGATTGATATGATTCAAGAAGTTTTGTTAATGAATTCCACTTATTACTCTTATCATCAATAATTTTAAAATCCAGTTCATCTCTAGTGTATGAATGAGGCGTAATAATATTATTTTCTTCAATCTCAAATTCAATACGAATATCTTTAAGTACATTTAATGATGCCGTAGCAGTTAATCCAAGAAAGATTGCATTGTTGCATCTATTTCTGATGGTATTCGCTAGGTTTAGATAAGATAGTCTGAAATCATGACCCCATTCTGAGATACAATGAGCTTCATCTACAACAGTATAAGCCCAGTGAGAAGTCGTATTAATAAGACTTATATAGTCTCTAAAACCTTTCTGCTGGAATCGTTCAGGGGATACTAATATAAAGAAGTATTTTCCTTTGGAAAAAGATTCCTGAATATTTTCTCTCTCATCAGCATCAACATCACTGGTTATCTGATTGACCCTATCAAAATAACATTCATTCAAGTCATAAACTTGATCATACATCAATGATTTTATTGGACTAATGATAATACTAACAGCGGGTTGAAGAATTACAGAAAGTTGATAGCAAACTGATTTCCCTCCTCCAGTAGGAAGTAATCCTATTGTATCAGTTAAGGAACAGGTATTCTCAATGATTGCCAGCTGACCTGCCCTGAATTTAAAATCAGAAATATCATTTATTGAACTTGTCTGCATGAAAATATTCCATAATAAGTATATCAAGGATTCTTCATCTGAATCCTCTTCGGTAAAATTGAATTTATATTTCAATGGTTTGGTATTTGATAGAGTAAAATAATCATATTTTTTAAAAGAGTGAAAATCCAATCTCTTATCAGAGTTAGTCATTTTGAAGTATAGGTAGTCATCAAAATAATCAGTTCTGACAAAGGCAGTATTTTCATGGGATTGAAATTCATCGGTATATCTTTTCAATAAACTAAAATCAATTCGGGTATGATCTTTACTTTGTGAGAAGTGTTTATTTTCGTTTATTCTAATAATTCTTACCTCAGGTTCATCAAATGGAATTTTATGGAGTCTGAGAATATGTTTAAACCAAAGAAATAAATCATTAATGGCAAGCTCTTCAAAATTTTCAATATCATGTTCTCTTATTTCAAGGTTCCACATCTTTTGATTTAAATTTAGCTTGTCATATTCAAGAAGTTCCAATATTAGAATCTGAAAGCGGATCACTGCAGTTGCAAGATAGTATTTGTTATTTACATTATATCCTTTCTCAAAAGCTTCTTTATACGATCTTATTGTGAATTGCTGTGCATCTTTGTCCTCACCTTTTCTTTCATCCTGCTTAATCATGACCGTTTCAATTCTTGTTTTTATTTGATCCATACTCTGAACGAATTGGGCTGTTTTATTCTGGAGATCTTCGGTGGTTATTCGTACTGTTTCAATACCATACTTAGACGTGTAAGTATCCCGTTCTAAATCTTTAAGTTTCTCATTTTTATGTTGGGAACCATCGATCTCAATTATTAAAAAAGCTTGAGGTAAGTAAAAGTCTACTTGCTGATTATTAAATTCATAGTTATTGACTTGTGTTATCTCATTGATTGATACTTCAGGAAGTATTAGTTGCTGAATAAATTTATAGTCTGAAAGATATTCAGGGATTATTTCATAGAAAAACTCATTTGCAGGATAGTAGTTGTTTTTTTGATCCCCGCGAATGATTCTTTGCCATTGTGGTACATCATTACTAATAAGAGGATATCCATCTGAAAAGGTATCTGATTTGTGGAGTGAACCTATATCTTTTTGAAGAAAAGATGACATCAGAGTGGGTGTTCCTCTTTGCAGAATATTCTTAAGAATATAGATAGCCGGAAGAGTTTTTGATTGAGTTCTTTCTCCTCCTGTGAACATGAGTACGAAATTATGATTTGTATTTGTATAGTTTGCGGTGTACTTTTTCATTTATGAATCACTATGGTTACTATATAATACAGCATGGTTCTAGAATTATCGTTTACTTTTTTTAGATGATCGAGTGTTTATCATCTTTGAGAGAATGCCAATTAATCAACTCAATTCCTTTGAAATCAAATCCATTTTCATCCAATCAGAAGTAGTCATGCTATTTGACTCAATTACATATGTTATTCCATATTCATCTACTTCTTCTTTGAACTGCCATTTCTCCTTTTCTAAATAGAGTCTGGTTCCAGGTAAAAGCATCAGCGGAAATGCCCTTATAGGATTACGGGTAACGGATTGAATTCTTGCTATTGTATCTTCAAAGGATTGTAGTGTCTGACCTGGAAGCCCGTAAATTATACTTATTTCAAAAGGGACGTGATCTTCCAACTCTTGCAGCAATTCAATATTTGTATACGGATCATCAAATCGGTTAATGTTGTGAAGAACTTTGGGATCTAAGCTCTGGATACCGACTTCAAAACAAATTTTCCCTTTCTGGCATAATTTAAGGAATGCTTTCATTTTTTTTTGGAGACGGTATTGGATTGAGAAGAGAGTGGGGGATTGGGTTTTTGCAATATTATCTGCTATTTTCAGGTAGTTTGATCCGGAGTTAAATACAGGATCTATTATATTGATTTTTGTTATACCTGAATGAACAAGAAAATCAATTTCTGACAGAGCATCCGAGACAGACTTTTCTATAATACTGCGTTTATGAACCGTATCATGAGCACAGTAACTGCATGAGTAAGGACAACCCCGTTTTGTTTCCATATTGACTGTTTTTACTGAGCTATTCAGGGGAATCGATCCATCATAATAAGGCGATGGTAGATTCGTCAGATGTGTGTTTTCTATCACTTTAATTGCTTTGTTCCCGAGTTTTATTTCATCGAATATTTTTTCAAGGGATAACTCTCCATAACCCTGAACAAAATACCTAATATCAGGGAATATATGTTTTAGATCTTTTGTGTCTCTTCCCGTGATTTGATAACCACCGAGAACTACCTCTCCTGTGAATCCGATTACCGGTAATATTTTGAGGGCTTCTATGACATATTGCTCTGACCAAATGGCTACTTGAAAAGCAATGATGTTTAGAGATTTAATATCCATTTCTATTTCAAGTTTTTTTATTGCCTCTGCGACATTGAATGAAGAAGAAAGAATATTGATGCTCTTATGAGTCACCGAGCCTTTTCGCAGTGTCTTTCTCCAGGATGAGACTAAGGTTCCCATTGCAAGGTTACACTCAGGGTGTCCGGCTTTTTGAAGGTCGAATGAAATGAGAAGTACATTCACATAACACCTCCTGATAATGAGAAATACCGGTCATCCTTCCAGAATACTGTGATAACGCAGCCATCTGATGAAAGTACAACTCCGGCCCCGTTTAATCGTTTTCTCAATTCATCTCCAAGTGAAGAAAATGGAGATTCAGGGATTTGATAGTGTTCCCCGCCAGCTGACGTTTCCGGATTATTCACAAACTTGACAGGATGAAGTATTATTTGAAGACTTTATGAAGTTCCTGTCGTTGACAGAAAAAAAAAGAAGATGCTCTCTACGCCAATAGAA
>NZ_QQPQ01000068.1 GCF_003346715.1 Oceanispirochaeta sp. M1 | reverse complement strand
ATATATTTGAGAAAATTCCACTGGCCAATACTAATCAGGATCTGGAACAATTGCTTCCATGGAACATTGATAAAGAAGAACTCATCCCATAGACGATCAGTCAACACGGGGAGATATTAGCGCTTACATTTGTCCCGGTATATTCCCAGTTAGAATCATACCCATACACATTATGTGTGTCATATCCGGTCATCCAATAAACAGCCAGTGAAGCTTCTTCCTCTTCTTCTTCCTCTTCGTTTGGATTTTCAACTGAATTATAAATTTCGAGAATATCATCAGCCTCCAAAATTCCGTTATAAACTCTCAGCTCATCAACTAATCCATTAAGATTATTGCCAGTAGAGTCTCTCCTACCTATATCAAAATTATCAAGTGTAACACTTGGATAATCAAAATTACTTGCTGTTCCTTTTAGCTCTCCGTTTTGATAAAAACTAGCCGATTTCTCCTGTGTATCAACAGACAAAACAAAATGATTCCATTCTTCTAAAACAATAGGATCAGAAGATATTGAAAACTGATATTGATTATTTGTTCTCAAATAAGCACGGACTGTATTGTCATTCCCAATTTCAAAATTGATTCTATCTTCATGACTATTATAAATAGAGAAAATCCCATCCCAATAATTTCTCCAATCATTTACTTTCGACCAAACAGAAATAGTATATTTATCTAAATCAAAATTATTATTATTAAAATTAACATCAACATGATCCCAAGTTCCATCAAAACTTAACGCACTTCCATCAACTCCCTCTGTCCAAGTCGCATCATAAATAGTTCCATCATTATCTCCAACAGAATCTGTTGCCACAGATCCTGAATTTTCATTCAAATCCCATTCCGAGACTAAATCCACAGTTTCACTCTCATAAGGCAAGGAATCTACATTATATCTGGCCAAAACTTCTGACGCATTTAACGCGTTGTTATATATTCCCACCTCATCAATAACACCATTAAAATATCTTCCAGCATTTTGATTTGAGCCAATATAAAGAGGATTATTTTCTCCTGTTAATAAATTTCCAACAACTGTCTTAGAGTTTTCCAAAACCCCATTTACATATATAAGAATTTCAGATCCATCATATACTCCAACAACATGATACCATTCTCCTTCTTGAGGAGAGGTACTGGATTGTATATAAGCATTAACTTTATTTTCGGTAGACACTACAAATTCAAAAAATCGATTTCCAGAATTATGTTGTAATTGATAATGGGGACCCCAAGTAGAATCGGCTTTTTTAAAAAGAATATTTGCCCAGCTCGCTTGAGTACTTGGATCAACAGTCCACTTAACCCATGCTTCCAAGGTTAATGCTTGACCATGAACATCAATTCCATTACCGCTAGTGGTCTGTACATAATCATCCACACCATCAAAACTTAATGCACTTCCATTATGCCCACTCGCCCAGCTCGCTCCGTGAATTACTCCATCATTACTACCGATTGAATCATACGCGGTTACACCTCTATTCTCATCAAATTTCCAGAAGGATACTGTATTTGGATGATAAGGTTCAGGTTCAGGTTCAGGTTCAGGTTCAGAACAAGCTGTAACTGTATAAATTTCCGTATCGCCGTTTTCCGCATAAACGGTGTATTCTACAGGAATGCTGAAGTTATTGGCCGTCTGGCCGCTTATCTGTTCTACTTCAGAGACTGTAACGTTTTGTCCGCTAGTCACAAAGGATGCAACAAGATCCGTTAAATCTGTGCCATAAGGAAGAGTCAGACTGATATCCGTTACATCAATTGCACCATTTATCCCGTTTATGGTAAATGCGGTAATTGCACAGTCACCTGACAGGGTATCTGCTGTTGAAGTATCAACGGAATCCGAGGGGTTATCAAAGAGTACACCGGAACAGCCGATAACCAACAAGGAAAAAGAGATTACCAAAAATAAAAGAATACTTGATTTTTTGTTGTTCATATCATCCTCCTTGTGTTATCATCTATATACATGCAATAATCATGCCAACCCAAATTGCGGGAATTGATACCATTTATAATATGATAACTGGTAAAATTATTATCAAAATGACAGCTTTAATGTATTGATTTATTTAAACATCTAGATCATGGAATATTCATCATGAATGCTCTTGAAAAATGCGGAGGGAACCGAAAGGCTGCGGCCGAGCTCCTCGATATCGGAGAAGCGACCCTCTATCGGAAGATTAAGAAATATTTTTTGTAACTGCTTCACAGAATTTCCGGAGTCAGGAATATTATCAGTTCCTTTCTGATGTTGTCCTTACTGTAGCTCCCATTACGCACGCTCGTCTGCCGGCGTTCCTCGATAAGACCACCAAGCATGAAGGTTTCCTTTGATCTAAGTTTTACTATGGTACTTGTGCGCCTGGTGTTAATAACAGGCAGCCCGTTGATACCGGCGATACCGCTCTGATCACTTACAATCGGCTCTACCTGAAGCAGTATTTCGCCGTCTCTGGTAATCCGCGGCAGAACCGTTAGGCTGATACCTGAACTGATTACCTTTACATCAGTCGATGAGAGGTTGTCGCTGCTGTCGATAATCGGCATATATTGGTTTGTGACAATTTCTACAACTGCCGACTCTCCGTCAAGCACTACGATCTTCGGATTTGCGCGGATATCAACACTGCCTGATTTCCCCATTGCCAGAAGGGCGATGGAGAGATCTGCTCCGATAAAGCCTGTCATCAGGGCGCGCGCGCCCGTCTGCGCTTCAATGCCGGCTGCTGAATCTATAGAAAGAATAGGCTCTCCCCAGTCAAGGCCGACGGCCATTCCTTCGGTGATGGTAACCTCCGCAACAACAACATTGACCGCTATAAGCTTCTTTGCTACATCCACCGCGCTTACTGCCTGCTTTATCTTCCACAGGATTGTCTCCGGGGCATTGATTGTAATGCGGTGTCCAGCTGAATCCGGGATGGAAACAAAGGGCTGATACATCGCCGGAAGCCCCTTTCTGACATCACCAGCGGCGCTGTTTGTGATAATGCTCTCGGTAACCATCAGTCTTGCTGATGCGGGATTGTTCGGATCAGCACTTCCTATCAGATAGTATCCGTTTTCTTCCTTATAGGCCCATCCGCCTGAATAGAGGATCATGTCAAGAACCTCTTCAAGCCTCATCTCGGCAAATGACAGAGTCAACATTCCCTGCACGCTTTGATCGGGAATAAGTTTTATCCCGGTTTTCGCCGACAGTTCCATCAGTATAGCTCTTATATCGGTGTCAAAATAACTGCCGCTGACAAGCGGACCGGGCTCTTCTGACTCCATCATCCTGTCACTAATTTCTTTAAGCAGCGGATCCGGGCTGCCGGGCAGGCGCCCGGAGATTACGAGCTCCGGCACCTCGATGGTGCTCTGCATTTGAGTGGCACAGCCGCTGAAAATCAGCGCCGCGAGAGACAGAATCAGTATCAACAATTTACCGTTTTTTGTTTTCATGTCATCCTCCTCAATCCCTGCCGACAGCAACAGGAACTTCTGAGCTCAGTCCGTCCGGGAGTTCTCTTATAAGCAGTGGATGAACGCTGCTGCCGGGTTCAATCGTTTCCGGCAATGTCGACATTATTCCAATGTTCCGAAAACTTCCCTCGGGAATGGAAATATCAGGGTTGAGCACAGTTATCCAATTTTCCTCGTTAAGTATTTTAAGTGTGATCGACTCAGCGCTCATATTGTAGATCGTTAGCTTCTGAATTTCAGTTCTTCCCGGTTGAGCTGATATATTGATATTTTTCGGCTCAAAGCTGTAAGCCTGAAAATCTCCTCTGTCTGCATTCTCCTTAACAGTGAACTCCACTGCCTGCTTCGGCATAATGTACGAACCGTAGTCGTAGATTGTCTCGGCAATGTAGTCTCCGGCCGGCAGCGGCCGGCTCAGGAAGCCTTCGAAATCCCGGAGGCTTCCTGGGAGGATGAACGCACTGCCGTCGGGCTGCGAGCCGGCCGGAGTCAGCTCTATCTCGGCAAATATCCGGCTGTCGCTTTTCCTTCTGATGAATGTTTTTCCTTTTACATTCAGATGCACATTCCCTGAGTTTCTGAATGCCGAAAACAGTCTTGTACTGCCCTCTCCCTGATATACTTCACCGTCGAAGGCACTGCCGTTTTTCACAGGAATGAAACTGCCTGTTATATGAATGCTCAGCCGTGCCGCTATGGCAAAATATACTGCAACCTGAGGCCTGTCACTGTTATCTGCTTCCAGAGGCGTAATATCACGGAAATGGAGGGTTGCGTAATACTCGCCCTTCGCGTCAATGGGGGGAGACAGGCGGAAAGAAACTTCTTTTACCTCGCCTTCGTTAAGATTAACAACGGGTGCTCTCCGGGTGACCATCTTTTGTTCAATTGTGTCGTAATAGGTGACTTCCTCTGCTGTTGTGAGGGGTGAGATCCACTCTTTAGCGGAGTTTCTGTCACCCTCCTCAGGTGCTTCGAAGCCTACCGTGCCCCGTCTGTCGATTATGTAGTCTCCGAGGTAGAGCATAACTT
Organism: Oceanispirochaeta sp. M1; assembly: GCF_003346715.1. NCBI lineage: Bacteria > Pseudomonadati > Spirochaetota > Spirochaetia > Spirochaetales > Spirochaetaceae > Oceanispirochaeta > Oceanispirochaeta sp. M1. Next base: position 10,974 of record NZ_QQPQ01000068.1, on the reverse strand, counting down.
TCTCGGTCTTTGTCCCGACAAGACGGATAGTGATAGTTTCCTGCTGTCCCTGCCCAAGCTGAATAGCTTTTGACGCCGGGGTTACCTGAAACCCATGGGCTGTTGGTGCAAGAAAAAGCATGATCGATATAGTTATTAAGAATAATTTATTAGTCATCTGGTCCTCCCTGATTTCCCAGCTCGCTTACATCCGGAATATTAGACAGATCGAGGGCTGAAAACGGCGAGATATCCAGCGCAAAAAGAACATCATTGTAATCTTTGTCTCCGCCGCCGGGAAGGTCCTCCCACCCGATGATGATCCGCTCCCTCTCTATGTCCGAGAAAATTGCAGCATGCCTCAGGCTGTCTGAATTTGAATTGTCAAAGGTATAGTAGTACGGACTGCTCGGATTACTGTAGCCGTTGCTCTGAAGCCAAAACCCGATATTATTATCTGAATTAAATATGCCGACAGGCGCGGTATCTCCCGGCATCAGCTGTCCTCCGGAACCGGCCATCGAGGCATTTTCATAGATAACAGACATGGTTCCCGGAAGCGGCTCCTCTAAGTCGCCGAACAGGAAATATCCGGCGCGGTTTCTGTAGCCCGCCCCCTCGCCGATGAAGATCGAACTCATGGATATATCACTGCTGAGATAAAGATTAGGGTCTGTCCCAGGAGCAATTATAGCCGGATCAGGCAGCCCCCGTTCCGCGAAAAAACTTTTATAGAGATTTACTTCCTCAATAGTGATTCCTCCAATCTGTACAGCAGTTATAATGAAAACCGCTGTGTATTCACCGGCATCATGCTCCCAGCCCACTTCAGCACTGACATTAAGCTCCGCATGTATTTCCCCTGTTGTGGAGGTTATTGAAGTAGACCCCGGCAGCAGAATAATATCTTTCTGCTCAACAGAGGGGCTTGTGTAGAAAATATCGTCACCCCCGTGGCCGTAAAGCCTGAGGTCATAGACAGTGGGAATTATATCTGGATTCGGCTCCTGAGAACTATGCGGGCTGTTTGCCTGATATGAGAGGGTGGCAGGCATATTACAGTCGAAGTAGCCAATGTAGCCTTCACCCTCCGCAATAGCTGTTGCCGGAGACGAAGAAAGAACCGATGAAGAAATGAAGATTGTGTTCCCGGCCGGATGGGCAATAATGGAAGGGGGAATCCCAAGGTGTATATCTGACTGAAAACCATCAGCTGATATTGCCATTGAAGAAGCTGCAAATATGATTGTTATTATAATTAGCTGTATGTTCGATTTCATTTATCAACTTCTCCATTCTGGATTTTAACAGGAACAAAGCAGATGAATATTTCAGAAGATCGATCAGTCAAAACGGCCGAAGTTTTTAATTAACAACAGCAGTAACTACAAATTGTGAGCCGTATAATCCGGCATCATCTTCCCACTCTACGTCGGCTTCAACGTATAAATCTATATCGATTCTTCCGCTGTGCGGGACAATGGTCCTTGTGCCTTCCAAATCGTCTAGATCCGGGTTCTCTACATCGCCGCTTTCATATGGAACTACCGCGTCACCGCCGAATCCTGAAAAGCTTGCAACATACCTGGTTGTCATTACATCATCACCACCGGAAGCCTCATTATCAAGCGCGCTTGCCTGGAATGAAAAGGTTGTCGAGGCATTGGAATCAAAGTATCCAATACTTCCAGCCCCTTCAGCAAGAGCACCGTTTCCTGCATCGGAGGCGTCCAATACAGGTACATTCATCACAATGTCGGCCTGTTTATGTGCAATAATCTGCGGGTCTACAGTCAGGCTGATATCGGTTGTGATCGAATCTGTCTCTGCGGCAAAGGCCATTCCGGTTGCTATTAAAGCCAGTAACATTAAAATTATTATTTTTTTCATTTTGTTTTCCTCATCATTTATGGTTATTCATCTGCTCCTACGGAGCAGTTTTTAGCAAGATGCCGTTATGACTGCCGATCTTATCTCTGAAATATCCTTCTCTGTTCTGTCAAAGAACTGCTGTTCACTATATATTCATGCATATAGTGTGCCAACATTACACCCTTTTAAACAAAGTTATAATTATATACACATAAACATTTTGGCTCCGGGTTCGATTACAATAAGTATTTGGTTATGAATTGAGAAAGAATTGTCGTACACGTGCAGGATGTTATCGCCGGCATTCTGAATTCTTCTATTTCCTGCAGCTAATCAATAAAAATATCAAAGATATTCGGGACAAAGTCGCTTACGAACCACTTTTATTATACTGTGGGGGGAATTTTTTATTGACTTATGAACCTATAACAAATAAAATTGAATTACAGGATGTATTGTATCTGATAGCGATAATATGCCGGTTTTTATCTCCGGAAACATGAATAATCATGCTAATGACGGTGTCCCTCTTTCTGACAAAACACTGTATCTTGAAAATCCTCATTTAAAAGCAATGAATTTATTATAAGATTATTCCAAAATTTTTAAGTGTTAAATATTGTGTGCAATAAATTGCACAGAATGGACAAAAATTGCCCACTAACTGAAAATAGATTATATTAAAATAATGAAAGAGTCTGACATATGAAACCTGTATTATTATTAATTATTGATGATGAAATGGCTATTCTCTCCAGTCTGCAGAGAGGGATTAGAAGATCATCAATCGCAAATGAAGTTCAGGTGGAAATCGCTGTTGGAGGGAAGGCTGGTTTGTTGCAGTTAAAAAATCTAAAGCCCCAGATTCTTTTAATAGACATGAAAATGCCGGATATCAGTGGACAGGAGATTATCCAAAAGATAATAGATTCCGGAAATCATACATATACGATTATTATGACCGGTTATACAGATATTAAAGAAGCAGTCAAACTTATAAAACAGGGAATCTATGACTATCTGACAAAACCATTCGAACTTGAGGAGCTGGAAGTAATACTTAAACGAATAATTAATGAACTGAATATGGAAGGTAGAATTATCTCTCTTCAGCGCCAATTATCCCTTGCATCTCATACAGGGAATCAAATTATTTCCAATAATTCCACAATGAAGGAAGTGGAAAAAACCATCAATGCAGTTCGGGATACAGACTTCAATATTTTAATTCTGGGAGAAAGTGGAACAGGTAAAGAACTTATTGCAGATTTAATACATTATTCCGGACAAAGAAGAAACGGACCACTTATTAAAGTAAACTGTGCAGGTCTTGTATCTACTCTTCTTGAAAGCGAAATGTTTGGTCATGAAAAGGGAGCATTTACAGATGCTATTAAGGCAAAAGAGGGGAAATTTTCACTTGCCAATGGAGGAACTCTTTTTCTGGATGAAATTGGGGATATGGATATAGCACTTCAGGCAAAACTCCTTCGTACTATTCAGGATGGTGTTTATCAAAAAGTTGGCGGAGTTGAATCACTTCATACAGATGCCAGAATAGTTGCAGCCACAAATCGAAATCTGATGGAATATATTAAAGAAGGGAAGTTTAGAGAAGATCTGTACTATAGGCTAAATGTTGTTACAATTAATTTACCTGCTCTTAGAGAGAGAAAGGATGATATCCCACTGCTGGCACTACATTTTCTTAAGAAACTTACAAAGAAATATGGAAAAAAACTTCAGAGTATTCAACCTGAAGCCATTAAAATCCTTGAAGAATATTACTTCCCGGGAAATATCAGAGAACTGGAAAATATTATAACCCGCTCATATATATCATCAACAGGATCTTCAATAGTAAAAGCAGATCTGCCGCTTGAAATAAGAGAAAACACAATAACTTCAATCAAATCCCAGTTGAATGGCACTGAGAAATTATCAAAATCAATTATCGATAGTAATAACTTAAAACTACAAATAGAAAACACTGAACGGGAACATATACAAAAGATGCTTGCACTAACTAATAATGATAGGAAATATGCTTCCGAACTGATGGGATTGTCCAGAAGACAACTTTACAATAAAATTAGTAAATATAATTTATAGACTATGAAAACAAAATCCGGTTGGATTTATCCATAATAAAAATCTCAGACATTATTTTCTGCTTTAAAAAGTATTCTTCAACAAGAGCAACAGCTGCTGCACCGAGTCTTAATTCCTCAATATATATCTCTCTATGGATTCTGTTTCTAATATCTCGAGAGCTGCCTTCCCGCCGACAGCAGTATAGATTTTGAAATCAGCTTTACGAAACTGCCTTAGTAATGAACTCAGAACGTCTTTTTCATCGTCTACAAATAGAACACAATTCTCTTCACTCATATACTATTCCCTTTTTGAGGCAGAATAATATGAAAACAGCTTCCCTTACCGGGAGTGCTTTCTGCTTTAATTGTTCCACCATGCTTTTCTATAATCCCATAAGAGATAGCCAGTCCCAGACCAGTTCCTTCTCCTACATCCTTTGTAGTAAAGAACGGATCAAACAATTTATCCAGGTTCTCTTTATCAATACCTGTTCCTGTATCACATACCGATATAAAAATAGAATCTGTTTCTATCCACGATTTAATTGTAATATTACCGTGTTCTTTTATGGCATGAGCAGCATTGACAAAAAGATTCACAAAAACCTGAGTAATCTGATCAATCCTGCAAAAAATATCCGGAAGATTTCCCAGCTCTTTTACAATTTCACATTTATATTTAAGTTCATTACTGGTCAGACGAAGAGCATCTTCAATTGCAGTATTTATATTAGCCAACCGGGCATCATGACTTTCCGGTCGTGCAAAATTACGAAGATCCAGTACAATTTTCTTTATCCGGTTAGCTCCGTCAATGGATTCTTCCAACAGTTGAAAGGCATCATCAAGAATAAAAGGGAAATTCTCTTCTTCTTTCATGCTCTCTATCTTATTTATTACTGTCAAACTCTTTTCTTCTACATCTTTGTTTTCAATACAAGTAATCAACTCTTCCATCTGCTGAAACAGATTTTTATATACCGATAAATATTCAACCATTGTATGAAGATTAGTACTCACAAAAGCAGTTGGATTGTTTATCTCATGAGCTACTCCAGCAGCAAGCTGACCAATGGAAGCCATTTTCTCGCTATGTACCAGCTGTCTCTGTGTACTGATTAAATCTGTATTTGCCTTTTTAAGTTCGAAGTTGCTGGCTTCATGCTCAAGAGTTTTTTTTCTGAGAGATTCCTGCATCGAATTGAACGATTTGCTAAGAAACTGAATCTCAATAGGATCTCTAACATTAATTTTGAGATTTTCCCAGTTACCAATACTTATTTGTTTTATTCCATCCTCAAGTGAAAGAAGTGGCCTGATGAGATTTCGGGATGTTATTACTGAAAAAAATACAGACAGCAACAATATAGAGATGGAGGAAACAAGCAATATCTGATACATGATTTTCTTTATAGGTTCACGAATTTTGGAAAAACTTGTTGATACCTGCAAGCTGACAGGAATAGTTTGGAGTGGAAAAACAGAAGATATAGAATCCTGACTCAGCTTTTCAGGGCCTGCCAGAATTGAATCCTTATATAAAGCGCAGAAAAACCTGTCCTTTCCGTCTAGGTCAAAAAGATAAGAATTAGATTTAAAAATATCAGAGAAAAGAGGGACGAGGTGTACATCTTCGAGGATATTGGCTTATACTTTTCGCCAGCTGGCACCCCGGCCTCTGCCGGTACTTGTTATTATCCTATCTTTACTCATGTCTTTTAAAACTTTCCTTATAAGATCAATGCTGACTCCAGGGCAATTTATTCTAATTTCATTTACAGTAAAATTTCCATAAAATTTTTCGATTGTATCTTTGATGATTTTTGTTTTTTCTCCACGTTCAGGTCCCATATGTGAAGCTCTGTTCTCAAATTCCTTGTAAGCAGACTTAATAATAAATAGCATATAATTAATAAAAGGCCAGGGATTATTTGTTCCTTCATGCCAGCCTATGGATGATAATTCAAGAGTTTCATAATATCTTTCCTTATTTTCTTCAATTACTCTTTCCAGACTGATATACCTACCCACTTCATATCCAAAGTGGTAAGCCTGAAGAAGTAAGAACAATCTTGAAACACGCCCATTTCCATCACGAAAAGGGTGAATACAAAGAAAATCGAGATTAAAAAGAGAAATACCTATTAAAGGGTGAATATTTCTATCTGTTTTTAATAGATCCCATGCCGTTATCAGATTGGACATCAATTCCGGAGTTTTAGCAGCAGATGCTGTAATAAAACGAACACGGGATTTCCCATCTGGATATGTCTCAATTATATCTCCATCTCTTTCTTTGTATTTACCAGAATCCCATATTTCACCACGACATGTTTTATGAAAGTCTTTCAATGTACCCTCAGATACAGAAAGGTTTTCAGAATCCTTATGTATCCAGCTCAAAGCTTTGCGATATCCCCTTATCTCTTCTTCATCTCTATCTTTTAAAGCTGACTCTCCTAAAATGACGGGTTTAATTCTTTTATGGTCTATAATTAGACCTTCCATTCTATTCGAAGAAACAACACTTTCTATTATTGCAAATTCCTTTAAAGATTTAAGTTTCTGAGGTATCTGTCGTGTAAACATTTTCTGCATTCCTCGATACTCGCTAATATCAGAAAGAAGCCACATTGTCGCAGAGGGAATTTGATCAAGATTATTTAGTAATCGTTCTATTGTCATCACTTTTCCAGTACTCATCAATAATTAATACCTAATTTAATACCTAATTTAATAAATAGTACCTATTTAATCAAAAAGTTTACCAAGGATTGCCGTGTTCCTCCGCTATGCGCAGTCCGGTGCTATTAAGGAACCAAAGCAAGGCAAAATTTCGGACAATGCGCGCGTTGTTCGAAGTTTGCCGGTCAGTTTGTATTGGAATGGTGTTGTTTAAGGTCTATAAGTTTCTGTGATGCTTGTTATTGTTAACAGGAAATATCTAACCTTTGTAAAAACATAAAAGCTAGATGATACTATACCAAAAAAAGACGGAATATTCTGTGATATTATTCTTTTCCTATATCCTCTACAGGAATATCCAGTAGCTCAGAGATTTCCAAAATAGAAATCCCCTTTCCCCTCAAACGATTAACAGAATCCATTAGACCTTCTTTTTTACCTTTTTCAATACCTCGTTCTATACCTTCCTGCCTTGCACTATCTGCGATCTTACGGTCATGTACTTCCAGTGAGGTTGCAAGCATACCCGATACCTCCTTTAGTGACGAAAGACTTTCAAACTCTTCGTCAATATTTCCTATATTACCAAGATAATTATTAAACCAGCGGATAAAAAGGTCAATCACCTCAATCTTCTCATCCTTTACCATAGTATACAGCTTTTTGACTTCTTTTGAAAGGCATCTCAATTCCTGAGTTCTCAATGTAAAAAACTGCCGAAACAACATTACGGATCTGAAACAGTACATCAGGAGAAAATTCGTTTTCCAGTACTTTGAAGTACTCAAATCGAGGGACATAACGTCCTGGGATGGTTGGTTCAATCAGGTTCTCAAAAGAAGATTCAGCAGTCCATTTGGCATCCCCATTGTACAAAAGCAAAGGGAAAACAGCCGGAAGTTTTTGCATATTACTTTTATCAAGAGACTGATAGAACTCACAAATATGAAAAGAGGGACGGAGGTGTACATCTTTCGATATGCCATCTTTTACAATTGCCTGGTCGGGACTTCGTCCCTGCAAGGACGTCAGGGAGTTGAATGATGCATGTGCATGGTGCAAATGTCCATATAGAAATTATCCCTCCAATATTTTTAAACTTACTATTGTAATATCATCATCCCATTCCGCATCTGCAATAAGCATTTTGAGATCCTTCAGAATTTTCTTATGGTTGTGTATATCTTTAGAATTATTATGCAAAATTTCCATAAATTCTTTCATATCAAAATTTAAAGTGTTATTACCTGTAGGATAAATCCCGTCAGAACAGAAAAACAGCCTGTCACCCGGCTGGATAGAAACACGGTTCTCTTTATAATCACTGTTTGGATCTACCCCCAGAACCAGTCCGGTGGTTTCTATCGGAAGAACCTTGTTGCTTCTTACCAGAAACACAGGAGGTTGCCCTGCATTAGCCAGAACAAAGGTTTTCCCGGAAAGGTCAACAAGTGCAGCGGAGAATGTAATAAAAATATCAGTAAATTTATCCAGAAAAGCACATATCCGTTTGTTTAGCCAATTCATGAAATGTGATGGCGAAAAAAAATTGTTTTTCAGATTTTTTATATAATCCGGATATATAATTGTTTTCAAAACAGCCGTAAGAAAAGAAGCTTTGATACCATGACCGGAAACATCCCCCATTAAAACAATAAATCTATAAGAATCCAGTTGAATTATATCATAATAGTCTCCACTTACTCCTGTATCAGAGACAGCTCTATAAGTAATAGAATAATCAATATTTTCACTCAAAGGCGGAGAAGTGCCAAGAATCGCTTTCTGAAACTCTGCACCGAGTCTTAATTCCTCAATATATCTCTCTCTATGGATTCTGTTTTCCCTGCGCAAATTATATACATTATAAGCTTTGTGAATTTCATTTTGCAGTTGTTCCAGGTTCCATGGTTTGGAAACAAATGAAAAAACTCCTGCTTTAACAATAGATGACATATCACTCATATCCGAATAACCGGATAGTATAATGACAGCAATATCAGGATATTGTTTGGAAATTATTCCGGCTAACTTACTCCCAATTAAATCGGGCATTCGCTGATCAGTAACAATGACTGAAATTTTATTACCCACTTCCTTCATGATGCCTAAAGCCTCATGTGCAGAAGATGCTGTCCTGGGTGATAATTTTTCTTCTTTCATCCATTTGGACAAGCTTCGAGTTAAAGAATTAAGAATATTTGCTTCATCATCAATAAATAATATGATTGATTCTTCTGTCATAATTACACACCCTTTCCTTTTAAATTAATAAAAAATATTAACCCCTGAAAAAAATCCGATGGCCTTAGAGCTCTAATATTCAATGTCAACTTCCTACCCTCTATTTCCCAAATACAAGAGCTTTGGCCTCCGTTTTTTTTAAATCCCTGTAGAATTTTTACTGCTATGTGTTCCGGGAAAACAGAATCCAGGGGATCGTCAATATCAAACTGGATATCTAAAAGTTTATCTGCTTCATTGTTAAAAAAACCAATTGTATCTTTATGAGTAATTACAAGAACCGGTATTGGAAGCATATCAAGAATTTCCCGGGATATCTCCAAATTTTTTTCTCTTAAAACTATATCTTTATGCAGCTGATTATTCTCTTCTATTATTATTTCCATATGTTTTCTATTTTGTTGTAATGTCTTGTAATTTGAGAATGCCTGCTCAATAATTTCTATCAACTTTTCTTTACTCCATGGTTTTGATACAAATCTGTACACTTCTCCCTTATTAATTGCATCTATAATTGTACCGCTGTCAGCATAACCGGTTAATACCATTCTAATAATATCGGGATATTTCTTTTTCACTATCTGCAGCAGTTCAAGACCATTCATTCCAGGCATACGTTCATCAGTAATAATTGTATTTACGGATTCTGTTTCTAATATCTCGAGAGCTGCCTTCCCGCCGACAGCAGTATAGATTTTGAAATCAGCTTTACGAAACTGCCTTAGTAATGAACTCAGAACGTCTTTTTCATCGTCTACAAATAGAACACAATTCTCTTCACTCATATACTATTCCTTTTTTGAGGCAGAATAATATGAAAACAGCTTCCCTTACCGGGAGTGCTTTCTGCTTTAATTGTTCCACCATGCTTTTCTATAATCCCATAAGAGATAGCCAGTCCCAGACCAGTTCCTTCTCCTACATCCTTTGTAGTAAAGAACGGATCAAACAATTTATCCAGGTTCTCTTTATCAATACCTGTTCCTGCATCACATACCGATATAAAAATAGAATCTGTTTCTATCCACGATTTAATTGTAATATTACCGTGTTCTTTTATGGCATGAGCAGCATTGACAAAAAGATTCACAAAAACCTGAGTAATCTGATCAATCCTGCAAAAAATATCCGGAAGATTTCCCAGCTCTTTTACAATTTCACATTTATATTTAAGTTCATTACTGGTCAGACGAAGAGCATCTTCAATTGCAGTATTTATATTAGCCAACCGGGCATCATGACTTTCCGGTCGTGCAAAATTACGAAGATCCAGTACAATTTTCTTTATCCGGTTAGCTCCGTCAATGGATTCTTCCAACAGTTGAAAGGCATCATCAAGAATAAAAGGGAAATTCTCTTCTTCTTTCATGCTCTCTATCTTATTTATTACTGTCAAACTCTTTTCTTCTACATCTTTGTTTTCAATACAAGTAATCAACTCTTCCATCTGCTGAAACAGATTTTTATATACCGATAAATATTCAACCATTGTATGAAGATTAGTACTCACAAAAGCAGTTGGATTGTTTATCTCATGAGCTACTCCAGCAGCAAGCTGACCAATGGAAGCCATTTTCTCGCTATGTACCAGCTGTCTCTGTGTACTGATTAAATCTGTATTTGCCTTTTTAAGTTCGAAGTTGCTGGCTTCATGCTCAAGAGTTTTTTTTCTGAGAGATTCCTGCATCGAATTGAACGATTTGCTAAGAAACTGAATCTCAATAGGATCTCTAACATTAATTTTGAGATTTTCCCAGTTACCAATACTTATTTGTTTTATTCCATCCTCAAGTGAAAGAAGTGGCCTGATGAGATTTCGGGATGTTATTACTGAAAAAAATACAGACAGCAACAATATAGAGATGGAGGAAACAAGCAATATCTGATACATGATTTTCTTTATAGGTTCACGAATTTTGGAAAAACTTGTTGATACCTGCAAGCTGACAGGAATAGTTTGGAGTGGAAAAACAGAAGATATAGAATCCTGACTCAGCTTTTCAGGGCCTGCCAGAATTGAATCCTTATATAAAGCGCAGAAAAACCTGTCCTTTCCGTCTAGGTCAAAAAGATAAGAATTAGATTTAAAAATATCAGA
>NZ_QQPQ01000067.1 GCF_003346715.1 Oceanispirochaeta sp. M1 | reverse complement strand
ACAATATTTGATTCCGGACTTGCTGCCAAAAGTGGCAGGTTTAAACCGGAATGGGGTGGCAGGATAAATCCGGATTACCCGGCAAGTTTAATCCGGAATGGGTGGCAGGATTAAACCGGATTTTCCAATAGTTAATGGGATAATGAAAAAAGAAGAGATGTCCGACTATCAACACCAACCTTATTATATACATTCCAAAGATGCTTTTTCGTCGTAGCTACTGATATTCTCAACTTTTGTGAGATTTCATTGTTTGTAAGCCCTCTGTAAATACAATCAATAATTTCTTCTTCTCTTGGGGTGAAGTTATAATCAGGGTTTCTAGAAGTAAATACCAAATTTGATTTCTTAAGAGTAATTTTAATATAGGGTTCATCATTAATGATATTCTTCAGAAATGGAACTGTGTAATAGCAGTATTCAAGATTATATTGTTTACTTTCAGTATCTATAAATAATGAACCATCGCCAGGTGACTTTATAGGTGATAAAAAACTACTCCATGATTTTGTAAACTGGGCACTGAATTCAGTCTCAGACCAAAGAGGTTGATCCCATTTTATACCAAATAACTCAATGAAAATATCTTTTAATCTATCGCCAATTTTTAGAACCTCACCTTTTTTGTTAAGGTAAGCAGTATTCTCTTGTAATTCGGGTAGGATTAGACTTCTTTCCACTCCTTCAGATATGAAGAAGCCAATATATTTTATGATTTCAAGCTCATTATTATTATAATGTAGGTTTTTTAATCCCTCTCTTGCAATTCCAATGAATCCCGAAAGTCTGCCATCTAGTTTTATCGGTATATAACAGCAATCTGATACAGGTCTGGCTTTATTTAGATCTGTTAAAAATTCTCTTTTATATGGAATATCTTTTCTAACAAGATGATTAAAATGTACTGGTTGGATATTCTCCATCATAGCATGAAGCATAAAATCCTTATCCTGAATCTCCTGGTAGATTGAATTAAAATCATCTGGATTATTTGATATGTAGATTGGTTCTGGAATGTACTCTCCTGGAAACAATATCAAGGCAAAGTAGTGACTGTCTACAATCTTACATATTAAAGGAGACAATTCCATTAGTAATGTAGAATTCAGGATGTTACTATAAAGAGAAGAAATAAGTTTTTGTGTATTTATCGTCTGGTCATCTCTAAGGAGCATAATCTTATATTACTAAACTCTTATTCTTTTATCAATGAAGTCATTTTTATAAATGTCCATAGAACTTCAGTTCTATGGACATTTAATCGCTATCAGTTGTTCAATAAAAAGACTAATTAAAGGATAATCGATATGAGAACAATCGGGAAATACCTTTTCATTTCATTATTTATTTGCATGATATGATTGAGTGGATTCTGAATTCTCTTTTAGCCATAATTAATTGTCAGAAAGGTGTATGATTTTATTTCCTATCTGATGTCCAGAATTCTTTTGGAACTGGATTAGAACCCTCCCAGATGATCTGTTTGAATTGTACCGGATCCGTATTACCTTCTGTATTTATAAGTAAGATTTGTGATTTATTATCAAGTTTTAAGAGAGTTTTCAATTCCTGAAGCCCTTCTTGTGAAAGAATCCCTACTAAAGCTCCTAAAGTTACAGCACCTGATTCCCCTGATACAATAAAAGAATCACCCTTAAGGGGTGTAGCATAAATTCTCATACCCTTGGCAGCCACATAATCGGGACAGACTACAAATGCATCTGCTGTATCTTTTAAAATACTCCAAGCTATAGGGCTGGGTTCTCCACATGCCAGGCCAGCCATGATTGTGTTTAAGGAACCTGTAACAGTATGCGGCTGTCCGTCATTCATTTTTATTGATTCATAAAGACAAGCTGCATTCTCGGGTTCGACAACAACACTAATCGGGGCATCCTTACCAAATAGGCTATGATAAAAACCAATTATAGATGCTGCCAGAGCACCAACACCTGCCTGTATGAAAATATGAGTAGGTTTTATAATTCCCTGAGCACTGAATTGTTCCTGTATTTCCAGATATATTGTCGTATATCCCTGCATAATCCAAGATGGCACAGTTGTATATCCATCCCATGAAGTATCAGAAATTATATTCCACCCATTCTTTTCAGAATCAATGACTATTTGTTTGACAGCATCATCATAATTTCCATCAATGATTTTTACAGTGGCACCATAATCCCGAATGGCCTGTATTCGGGATTCAGAGGTTTCAGAGTGTACATAAATAACACATTTATGGCCGAGTTTCCCTGCCGCCCAGGCTATCCCCCTACCATGATTTCCATCGGTTGCCGAAGAAAATGTTAATTTTCCAAGCTTTTCTTTTACTTCATTGGATACCAGAAAATCATAAGTCAGTGTTTGTCCTTCAAGACCCAGCTTTTTTTGAATAAACTTATAGAGAGCAAATGAGCCGCCGAGAACTTTAAATGAATTTAATTCCAGTCTTTCTGATTCATCTTTAATCCATATTCCGCCTACACCGAACATCCTAGCCAGATTGTTCAGGTTTTTTAAAGGTGATATTTTATTGCCGGGAATCTGCATATGAAATTCTCTAGCTTCATGAGCTACATCAAGGGGGAATAATTTTTTACTTGATTCAACTTCTTTATTGTCTCTTTTTTTATAAATCCAGATTGTATCTGTCTTAGTTTTGCTCATAAATACATCCTTTAGCTTATTGTCATGCAAATGATAATTCTAAGATCCCGAATAGTCCAGAATTAAAGCTGTAAAATGAGATTATTTATATAATCACCTCCCTGATAGCAAATCTGGATTGTGATGAAATTTATTGAGGAGAGGTCATACCTTCAAAAGAGAAGTAACCAGTTTTCGGGTATTTCGTGTATGTTAATAGGCAGGAACATTAGACATGAGCCGGGAATCAGATTTTTCCTGCTCATTCACCAAGTAAAAGGAGAAATAAATATGAGTAGCCATATAATAAAAGTTTCAAGAAATACCGGAAATGCACCAAAAAGTCTGTTCTCTACACAAACTGTAGCTTTTTCTCATTATAATAATATTTCAGCTCAAAACCCTGTGGATCCAAAATCTGGGGAAATCGTAGGTCTTGATATAAAAGTGCAGGCAAAGCAGTGCTTAGCAAATATTAAGGCAATTGTAGAAAGTGTCGACCACGTTATGGACGATGTTGTCAAAATCACTATATTCCTTAAGAATATCTCAGATATTGATGCTGTTGACGAAGTTTATACAGAATTTTTTCCAGGCTATGTTCCTACACGGACGACAGTCGCAGTTGCGGCTTTACCTATGGATGATGCTTTGGTACAAATTGAAGCAGTTATTTCAAACGGTGAAGGTACAGCTCCGCAAGATCCCTGCCCTCTCATAAAAATTGCACGAGACACAGAAAATGCACCAAAAAGTTCTGTATCTACACAATCTGTAGCTTTCTCTCATTACAACAATATTTCATCTCAAAACCCCATCGATCCTAAATCTGGTAAAATGGTAGCTGGTGGCATAAAAGAGCAGGCTGGACAGTGCTTAAATAGCATTAAAGCAATTTTAGAAAGTATCGACCACGTTCTGGACGATGTAGTTAAAACAACCATATTCCTTAAAAACATCTCTGATATTGAAGCCGTAAACGAAGTTTGTGCAGAATTTTTCCCAAGCTATGTTCCTGCACGGACAACAGTTATTGTTTCGGCTTTAGCTATGGATGCACTGGTACAAATTGATACAGTTGTGTCACACGGAGATGGTACACCCCCACAACTTCCTGAAGACACTCGTCTACTGGTTAAAGAAGCAGGCAATACGGAAAATGCACCAAAAGTTCCATACTCACACACTGTAGCATTTTCTCATTACAATCATATTTCAGGTCAAATCCCTATAGATCCGAAAACCGGTAAAATAGTAGCTGGTGGTGTAAAAGAGCAGGCTGGACAATGCCTGAAAAATATCAAGGCAATTATAGAAAGTGTCGACCACGTTATGGACGATGTAGTTAAGATCAATATCTGCATTAAAAATATTGCAGATATTGATGCGGTAAATGAAGTTTACACAACATTCTTCAAAAGCGATCTTCCTGCAAGAACAATTATTGGCGTTTCAGTTCTCCCTATGGATGCTCTGGTACAAATTGATGCCGTTGTTTCTAACTGTGAGGGTACAGCTCCAGAAGCATCTTAAGAAGTTTATAAATTCTGACGCCTGTCGTCAGTACGAGACTCAAATAAGATTCTTAATCATAAAAAAATCAAATTGACTTATTGATCTTATCATCAGACAATTTAACAACTAATTAGAGGGAGAGTTATGAATTATTTTATTAAAAGTTTATTAGTATTTGGAGTACTGCTCACAGTACTGACGGGATGCACAACAACAAATGTATCAGAAATAGCTGAGTACAAGATTGAGAGTCATAGTGTTATGATTCCTACAAGGGATTCCACTATTCCTGCAACTGTCATTATTCCTGCAACTGACGGTAAGTTTCCCCTGGTCATCATGGCACATGGTCATGGCGGTTCGAAGGATGAAAACGGCGGGTATAAAAATATCGCCGAAGAACTGGGTAAACATGGTATTGCAACTGTCAGAATTGATTTTGCCGGATGCGGAGAAAGTACTGAAAGTTTCCAACTCAACACTCTTTCCAATATGATCGATGATGTAGATTTATCCATTGAATTCCTGGTTGCTAATTATCCCATAGACAAGAACAGCATAGGAATCTTCGGTTACAGTATGGGTGGCCGGATTGCTCTAGCAATGGCAACTGACGGAATGCATGATTTTGACGGAATGGTTCTTCTTGCACCTGCGGTTGATGCAGATACAATGGTAGGTTTTCTCGGAGGACAGGACGCATGGGACGGGTTTTATACCACAGCTTTAGCTGACGGTTATACAGATTTCACGACGATATTCGGAGCGAAGCAGGAACTTAGCCTCCAATGGTTCGAAGATCTGCTCGCATACAACCCGTTAGATAGGGCCGCCAATTACAAAGGAGAAGCACTTGTAATCTACGGTGAGGATGACTTTGTTGTTTCCCCTGCAGTAAGCAAGGCAACAGCCGCTGCATTAGGATGCGAGACTCTTGATGTTACAGGAGATACTCATAGCTACAGCTTCTACAGCGACAGCCCCGAAATCCGCTCTGCAATCCTCGATGGAACAATCGGAACATTCGTAAAAGCATTCAAATAAAATAATACATGTAAACTGTCGCAGGCATAGAATCTGCGGCAGCTATTATTTGATAGGAAAATCCAGGTAAATAAATCCGCGTAGAGACTGTCCCAGCTTTTTACCATAGGGAAGAAATTTCAAGCACTGTTCCGACAATGATGATGGTGCAAATACTTCTCTTGGGTGCACGATCGTGCGATTTACTAATCTCCGGCTCATCTGCCTGGTTTTAATGTGCTCATGAGCCCCATTGAGGCTTATGGTGAAAAAACACTCCTGACGGCGGTCTGCCATATGAGAGAGTAGGTTGTAGATTGATTCAGGGTGAGTGATTCTCGTATTCTGGATCGGGCATCTCATTGTTGTAATCCAGCAGTTTAAGCACATCCCGGCAATGGTATTCACAGCTCTGTTTTTCTGCCCGCACCCTATAAGAATCTTTTACAGTTCCCTGTCGTATAATATACGGGCGGGGAGGGGCTTGTGATTGAGACAGATTGAAAGTTTTTTTTGGGGGGGGATGTGTCTGTGTGGCGGTAGCCGGTCAGGCTTTCCAAGGCTGCGCTCATGCTTCAGTGGATGTAATTCGGTTGTATTTACATATTTAAATCTTAGTTTCATTAGATCAACAAATCATCATGGAAAGAGGAATATCTTTTATAATCGGTAGCGCTTAATGTAGAATATTTTCCATCTGATTTACTTTTTACATATGAATTTTTTAGTAAGGGTATAACAAAAAACTATGCACGCATTATGGAGTTGATGTTACAAATTTCTTTTTGTCCCTTTTACAGATAATCTGAATGGTATGGTTTCCAGACATTGCAGCTACCGGCAGGCTTCCTCCAGGATTAACCCATTGCCCAGCCATATAGAAATTATCCAGTCCGGGCAGAGTCTTGTCCATCTGCATCATGAACGTCCTGGGGGTCATCATCCATCCTTCATACGCGCCTCTCCAATTAGCGGTATAGCGAACCCAGGTCATCGGTGTGGCCACGTCACGCATCTCCACTTGAGCAGCCAATCCCGGAAAACGTTTATCAAGAATTGCAACAACTGTATCCGCAATCTGTTTCTTCTCCGCATTATATTTATCATGCTCTTCGTATAACCTTTCCCAATAATCATAATCCGTAGTGAAATAGACCCTGATTAAAGTCTTTCCCTCCGGCGCAAGAGTAGGATCAAAATTGTAAATCTGAACACCTACTGTTTTATGTTCTTTGCCAGCAATAATCACAGGCTTCTCAATAGGGAAAAAGAGGCCTTCTACCGAAGAGGGTATATCATCAAATATCCGATCTACTCCCAGGGCGACATATACAAGCGGTGGATACAATGTCATATTATCATAGTAACCGCGTATCTTATCATCGACATATTTACCATCCAGCATATCAAATATGGTGGAATGGCCATCAGCGGCAGAGATAATGGTGTCAGCCCGGTGTTCCGTACCGTCCGTCAGTTTTATGCCAACGGCTTTATCATTTTCTACCAGTATTTTCTCTACTTTTACTTTGAGGTTCAGTTCACCACCTAGTTTGAGGTATCGTCTCTCAATACTACTGGACAACGCCAGGGCACCACCGATGACATAGCCTCCGTCTTTTTGGTTTAGCCAGGCAAGTTCCATCGCTAAATTTAACGCAGGCATTTCAAAATATTCTGCTTCGGGACGAATACCGAAGTTCTTACGCAGGAAAGTATTTTTAAAACGTTTGTTATAATCTACTGTTGAAATTTTACTCCACTTCTGCATGATTCGCATATACGGCATCAGTTTAAGCATTTTAATGTAGTCAAGTATACCGAAATGTGTCTGCGGTTTATGAACCGGGAGTTTTATCCCTTTAAAATTACGGGCTGTCTGACAAAACTCTCTTATGACAGTTTTATCCTCCGGGGCGAATTCTATCATGTGCTGCTCGAGATAATCGATATCGGAATATATGGAAAGAAACTTCCTGTTTTCATCTTCAAGAAGTATATAATGATCATGATTAGCAATTTGCCAATCATGGGTTGCCCCCAGTTCTTCCCAGAACTTATAAAATGCTGTTCCCGGTTTGGTCCCCATCATTGTATTCATTGCACCATCAATGGTGTAACCCTTGCGTTTCCAGCCGGTAGCTACCCCTCCAGAGATACTATGCATCTCGAAGATGGAAGTGCGGTAGCCGTTCATCCGGCCATAACACCCCGCCGACAGACCGGAGAGTCCCCCTCCGATGATAATGATAGATTTTTCCATATCTCTTCCTCTTAGACTTAGTATATTCCTGCTAAGGTGTAAGTTATAATGATAACCGTTAAAAGTTTAGGAGTTTCTATAATCCTCACTAGTTTAAGCTTTCTCATTTTTCAAAATAATGTCAACATTTCTTTTTTGTCGTCTGAAGGATGTTTATTCTTTCCTAGGATCAGATTGCAGATCCAAAACAGCCTCAAGAAATCTGAAACATCAAGAAAGAGTATGTTTTAGGTGGTTCGCATCATCATTATTTCCGGAGCTATGTACTCATAAAATTAAAGGTCCATCTGTTGTTGAATCTTAATCCCATTCTGTCCTAATATCTGTAACCCTGATATGACAATTCAATTGATTTGAAAGATAGGATTATTAATGATTAAAAAGAAACTCTTTATTTTGATCACTGCGTTGATCATGGTCTCTGAGATTTCATCCCTCGAAGCATTTCATTTTGGAATGATCGGCGCATTTTCAATGCCATTCTACACCGGTTCAGGTTTTGAAGAAGAACTTCAAGAGATTGGACTGGAGGCATCAGTTGATAAAGTTATAAACAATCCCATCTGGGGCTTTTCCCTGGGACCCACCATGGAGTACAGATTTCACCCAGCCTTTTCTCTGGAGTCTGAGTTTTTACTCTCTGCCGCTGGAGGTGGATATGTCATGGTGGAAAATGGACTACGGGAAGTTCATCTTTTTTCCGAGATCAATCTGGATCTCCCTGTATTAATAAAATACAGCTTAGCCCTCAAAAAAAATAGAAGCCTTTATTTTATGGCAGGTCCTCAGCTGTCCATTTTTCTATTAGAAGCAGAATTTGTGCAGGATGACCATGTCTTTAATAAAGAAAATAACGGAAGGGATGCTTACTATCCTGTAGGTCTGGGCATCCTTACTGCATTTGGATGGCAGGCTCCTCTTAGAAAGATGGATATTCTTATGGAACTGCGCTATGCCCGTGAGTTTACTAATTCTATCCGTGATATAGGCAATAATTATCAGAATGTAATATCCATTGCTACGGGACTTAAGTTCCGTACCGGGGGAGAGGATAAATGAAGGGTATTATCTATATTCTCCTTATCCTCAGTTCATTCTGTCTCCCTCTCTCCATTTATGCAGAAGATAGGGATGAAATCGTTTTTGATGATTATTCACCTTTCTTTCTCTATGGTATAGGCCTGGTTGAAACTCAAATTGCCAATACAGCTCTCTGGGGATTTAACCGTTACATCAGCCAGTCGGATTATGGGATGATCACTATTGATTCCATGCGGACCAATTTGACAAATCCCTGGGTATGGGATCAGGATGAATTTATTGTAAATCATCTAGGCCACCCCTATCAGGGAGCTTTGTATTATTCCGCCGGTAGAACCTTGGGTAACGGTTTCTGGGTCTCAGCCTCTCTGACAGCCCTGGGAAGCATCAGCTGGGAGCTTCTAATGGAGACCGAAACACCCTCCATCAATGATTTTATTGTAACAACCCTTGGTGGTATTTCGGTTGGAGAAATGTTTTTCCGACTATCCGATAATATTCTCCATGGAGAAGACGGGGAAATCCTGAAACCCAATGTGTTCCGTTGGATTGGTGCAACATTACTCAGTCCTACCACCAGTCTGAATCATGCCCTCTTCCCAGGACGTCCTCCTGAGACCTCAGATATCAGTGGTTTTTCCTTTCTCGGGGGAGGGGTTTCCCAGGCTAGTGTGAGTCTCCTGCCGCGTCCTGATATTGTTTTAGAGAAGCAGGGTCTTTCCTTAAGCTATTATCTTCACCTCAATTATGGTTCTCCCTTTCTGAAACCGAGGCAAAGTGTACCCTATGACTGGTTCTCAATGAAATTCAGAGGCGGTCTGGATCTGGGAGATGAAATCTTTCTAGATTTCTTTTCAGAGGGACATCTTTATGGACGGACCCTCTATGGTAAAAAAGAGGGTGTCAGGAATCAGTTGGGACTATATCTGCATTATGACTTCATATATAACCGTATTATTAATCTGGGAGCCAACTCTATCGGACCTGGATGGATTCGCATCTCTTCCCTTGGTAAAAATTGGACCATGGAAAACAGGTTGTTTCTCAATTTTGTAGCCATGGGAGCCAGTGATCTTGTTTATCTGAAATATAATGATATTGTGAATAATCCACCCGAATATGAGCGTAGAAATTACAGCCTCAGCAGTGGATCAAATTTAAAGGCGGGATTTCATTTTTCCAGAAAGGAGACTCTCTTTCTTGACCTTGAATATAGCTTTTATAACCTTTACATCATTGATGCATCAGTTCCCGAGACTGGTTCCGGTGGTATAGAGCTCATCGGTATTGCCGACCTTAAAGGCAAGTATATGTTTGGCAAGAACTGGTTTGCCGGTCTGGGTGGCTCATTGTATCATAAGGAAAGCTATTATAAACAGTTTGTAGATCTGGATGAACTTATGTGGAGAGCCGAATTTTTTTCCGGAATCAGATTCTAAAGTCTCCAGAATAAGGGCCATCGTATCCATGAATGAGCAAAGTCTTAATTCAGACCCTTAGATGAAAATAAAGAATCTCATATAAGAGTAATAAAGCACTCCTGCTGACAGTCTGCCCTATGAAAGAGTAGGTTGTAGATCGATTCAGGGACTGTTTTTCTGCCCGCTCCCGATAAGAATCTTTAACTTTTCCCTGTCATTTAAAACAGACACGCCGTAGTGAAGCGCTTTTTTTCGAGGCTGCATAAGAACAAGAAAAATTAATTACAGATATTATGGATATATTGAACAATGTAGTGAATAATTAAATAATTGAAGATAAGGAATAATTATGAAACTAAACGATGCCAACAGCCGTATCGAATATTATTTTAACATTGAAGATTCAGAGATAATATTACTTCGAAAAAAAATGGTTTCTATTTTTGTATTGCTTTATATTTCGATTTTATTCTTGGGACTTGTCTCTGGTATTACTGGATTTCAAGGAATTCGTTCACCTAACTGGAAGATTCATACTTCTATAAGAATAATATATATTTGTATTCTTTTTATCAGTTTAATTACGGTTAAGAAGAGAAAACTAGAAAAACTGGAAAATATACTAGTCTTTATTTCTATATCTAATATATTAAGTAATTTCATTTTCGGGTATTCACAATTTAATATTCTCTCTTTGGTAGGCATTTTAGTATCTTCTGTCTTTCCCATTCAATTGATTCATCATTTCGTCAAGAAATTAAAGCTGAAAATATTTTTATATATGGTTGTATTATTTCTATTTTATTCAATTGGGATATATTTTATATTCATGGCTCCTGAAAATCAAAGAGAGTCTATTCCTGTTATATTATTTATATCTTTTTTTCTTTATATAATGATAATCTTTCCTGGATTAATTGATTCCAATATTAGAAATAAACTTGATGGAATTGTTGTACAGAAAACATTATATGATGATCAGACAGGAATGAAAAATCAATTTATGCTTATAAAAGATTTAGCTGATATTCTTACCAATTCTCATAAAGAAGAAAAAAATATTACAGTTTTTGGAATACATTTGATGAAATTTGAAAGGATAATAGAGAAAAAAGGATATAATTTTGGTAATCTTTTATTAAAAGAAATTGGTCTGAGATTGGGTAATCTTGAGAAGGATTTCCATATCTATAATATTTCAGGAGTCCTTTTTTGTTTAATTCCAAAGTATGAATATAAAAGAAATGAAATAGAAAAAATAATACACTTAATCAATAGTGTCTTTTCAGTTTCTTTCAAAGTAGAAAAAGAGTTCATCGAAGTAAAATATGAACTTATTGCCACGGAATCTCCTGAAGATGGTAGAAGTGCTAATCGAATTATCTCAAACTTACATAATACAGCTTTACGTTTATCCTCTAAGTCATCTAATAGTCAGTCTATAAATTGGTTTGACCATAAAACCCATGAACTTGCAGAGAGAGGGTTCCTACTGGAAAATGATCTTAATAATATGATTAAGACGTCTGAATTCTTATTACTCATACAACCAAAGGTAAGTTTATATGATGGAAAAATCCATGGGGGTGAGTTTTTATCAAGATGGCCTCATCCTATTTTAGGGCAAATTTCACCTATCGAGTTTATTCCGTTATTGGAAGAAAATAATCTCATGGTGGACTTTACTGAAGCTATTAGTAATGAAGTAATCAGATTCTGTGATGATTTACATTCGAAAATTAAAAAAGTAGTAACATTTGCAGTAAATGTTAATGCCTCAACCCTACAAGTGGATTCTTTTATTAAATATTTAATACATTTTAGTCAAAAAATATCCCCTTTTATATTGGAAGTTGAAATTACAGAAGATGTATTTTTGAAGCTGGATAAAAACCTCACTAAAAACATAAGTATATTAAAAGATAGTAATATTCACCTGGCCCTTGATGACTTTGGCACAGGTTTTTCAAATATGAGTTATCTACAGGACTTGAATGTTGATACAATCAAGATTGATAAAATATTTATATCTACTTTAGAATTTGAGAATAATTCATATGGTATTGTTAAAGCTCTTATTGATATGGCTCATACGTTTAATATCGAGATAGTAGCTGAGGGAGTTGAAACAACAGATCAAAGAGATATCCTTCAAGATTTGGGTTGTGACATCATTCAAGGTTACCTTTATCACAAACCGATGGAAATGGATAAATTTAAAGCTTTAATGATAAATGACAGGTAGAGTAAATGGACATAATGCCGGTATACGTCAAGGATTGATAGGCGATATGACAGTTTAGTTTCCTCTAAACTATCGGGAGTGATAAGGTTATCTCTCTCTTGAAACTGTATTCAGTCTTGTTATTGAAAGAATAGCACCGGGTTGTAAAAATAAGTGGCTGTTTATATATATATTTCTTATAAAGTCTTTTGTAGTAAATATTTGATTATTACCAGAAAACTACTATATGAAATCCAAATCTATCCCCTAAATGCGATAAAATAGTACAATAATTCAAAAGAACCAGCCATCTTTAAACCTTTCCACCCTTTATCATCAATACAACAAGTAGAAATATAAGGTGGAATTATTATGTCGTCAATTGTGGATTATATTATGGAACTGGGTCATGTCCCGGTTCTCCCCCTCATGGGTGTTAACGGTATAAAGCTGACAAATACAACTCTGAAAGAGAATCTGACGGATGTGGAAACACAGTTAAAAACGCTGCGGGCTCTGAGGAACAAGTTTCAACCCGATGGCATGTGTATGCTTATGGATCTTACAGTAGAAGCTGAAGCTATCGGACTGCCTGTTAGAATCGAAGAAAACGAAAGTCCCGTTGTTTCCGGACATAATATCAATACGATGGAAGACCTTGAGGCCGTAAAAAATGCCTGGTCTGGAAATGGTGGAAGGATGGATCTTTTTGCTGATGTTGTTAAAAACATGGTCGCAGATAATGATGGTTTGACTATCCCCTATGTCAGCGGACCCTTTACCCTGGCAGGAGAGATGATGGGGGTTAATGAGCTGACAATGAATACTATCCTGGATCCCGATCTGGTTAAGGCCTTCCTACCTGTTGCCGTTGAGGTCATTTCTGATTATACCAGGAAACTTTTTGAAGCCGGGGCGGATATGGTTTGTGTTCTGGAACCTACAGCTATGATGATATCTCCCGATCAGTTTGAAGAATTCTCATTGGCTCCCTTCAGGGAGATCCTCACCAACGTGGAGAATAAGCCTCTGATTCTCCATATCTGCGGCAATACATCCCACCTGATAGAGAAGATGGGAACCAGTGGTGCAGCAGCTCTCAGCCTTGACTGGCAGATCGATATGGAGGATTCCATTAATAAGATTCCCCGGGATGTACTTCTTATCGGAAACCTTGATCCTGTAAAGGTTTTTCTGCAGGGGACTCCTGAATCAGTTAAAGCGGATACGGCTGCATTGATTGAAAAGATGAAACCCTACAGGAATTTTGTATTGAGTTCAGGATGCGATCTGCCTCTGGAAACTCCGGATGAGAATCTTGGGGCTTTTATGGAAGCCGCCAGGGAATTGCTTCCGCTTTAATGCTGGAGAAACGGGATTGTTCTGTTTGAGAACAATCCCTGATCAATTGCCAGTCCCGGGTATAAAGCCACTGGGTTCAAATGCAAAGTGCATCGATTCTGGTGCTGTAATCTCGCAAATTATATTCAATAATCCGCCCATGAATTTCTCTTACTGAGTTAGAACATTTCACATATCAGTTAAATCAATTTACTCATAATCCGAACATAAAAAAAGGAGCAACCTCCAACCAAAGACGTTTGCTCCTTAAAACTCAACCCCTCCCCGAAAGGAGGAAATTAACTGTTACTTCTTTTTCGGATATGTTTGGAAAAACTTCAAGCCCTTGGAAAGGATTTTCCCTGGGAAAAACCGATATCCTGTCCAAAATGTAGTAGTTCCCATCTCTGGGGACACGGTTTCGTACTCCGTTGCTTCTTCGGTTTCGCCTCCAAACTATGGATAAAACGGTACCGCTGTGATGATTGTTGGACAGTTTTTACAGTCAGACCAGTAGGCTATCCCCCTGGATTTCAATACCCATGGGAGGCCATCCGCAACTCTGTCCTAGATAAAATCAAAGGAGAAATCTACCGGAAAGATCTGCCTCGACAGAACCAGCAATACTGGTTAAAAGCTTTTCTATTCCAGAAGTCAAGAGTTCAGAACTGGCACGATTTAGACTCAAACCAACCTCATCAAAAAGAGGTGACATTCAGGCTTAATTATCAAGAAATACCCTGGCCGGGAGATCCTCCCTACCTGCCTTTTGCGGTGACAGTAAAACCCCCAGCATTTAATTTTAAATGAGAAAACATCTGGAGGTTCTTCATGGATCAGGAAAAGAAAGAGAAGGTCGCAGTATTCAGATTTGGGGTTATTTTTCCTTTGGTGGAATGTAATGTCAAAGACTATTGGGGTGAGAAATCACGAATACTGAGGGATCTTGTAAGCAGGGAATGGGATATTCCCTTTTCGGATAGGAATTATATCAGCAAGGCCACAATTTTAAACTGGCAGCGCCGCTATGAGTTAGGAGGGAAAAAGATTGAAGCCCTTTATCCCGAAGACAGGGGGGATAGAGGACGGGTGCGCAGTATAGACGATGAAACGATTGATGCATTGGTTGTCTTAAGAAAAGAGAACCCAAAGCTCTCAGTACCCAGGTTAGTTGAAATTGCACAATCAAAAGGTCTTTTTAAACCTGGAAAAGATGTTTCGGTGGCAACAGTATATCGGTTGATGAAAAAGCATAAGGTTGAAACAGGCAGAAAGAAAGAGGACATGAGAAAGTTCGAGGTTCAGATGACCAATGATCTGTGGCAGTCCGACTGTATGCATGGTCCTGTTGTTCTACATGAGGGCAAGCAGAGAAAGACTTACCTGTTTGCCATAATCGATGATCATTCCAGACTGATACCCCATGGGCAATTCTATTTGGCAGAGAATTTGGATAATTATCTGAATTGTCTGTGGACAGCCCTCCAGAAGCGAGGATTACCCCGTAAGCTCTATGTCGATAATGGTCCTTCTTTCCGTGCTCACCGCCTACAATTGGGATGTGCATCCCTTGAGATTGGTTTAACCTTTGCCAGGCCATACAGACCACAGGGAAAAGGAAAAATTGAAAGGTTCTTCCGGACGGTTCGGTCTCAATTCCTGCCGGAGTTGTCAACAGTGATTTCATTGAATGAATTAAATAATTACTTCAATGATTATCTGGAGAGGTATCATAACAGAAAGCATGGTACCACTGGTCAGGAACCGATTCGACGTTACCTGGATAGTGCCAGTCTTTTAAGAGGAGCTCCGGAGAATCTTCCTCGACATTTCCGGAAGAGAGAACTCAGAAAGGTTAATAACGATAGAACCGTCAAACTTGACGGCAGGCTCTTTGAAGCTCCTACCGGTCTGGTAGGTTTGCAGGTAGTCTTAAGATTTGAAAACTACGACAGGATAGAAGTCTTTGTGGATGAAAAAACAAAAGGATTTCTTAAGCCATTGAATCAGGAAGTTAACAGCCGGGTAAAACGGGAATCAGAGCCAAAGACTGGTGGCGGGCAGTTATTTGAACATGCGAATGGAGGTTTTTAATGGATAATCTAAGACATTTCTACGGCCTGAAGAAAGATCCATTCCCACAGAATATCGCGATCAAAGATCTCTATCCTCTACCGGCATTGGCTCCTCTTAAACAACGAACTTTTTTTGCCATTGCCCAGAAGGCAATCAGTGTAATTACTGGGGATGTGGGATCAGGAAAGTCGACCTCTTTGCGTTATATCTCTAGC
>NZ_QQPQ01000066.1 GCF_003346715.1 Oceanispirochaeta sp. M1 | reverse complement strand
ATCCGGACCGGATAAAGATAACTTTACTTTTACTCTACGCTTATCACTCATAAATCTGATGATACCCAATTCATGAAGTTTATAAAAGATCTTGAATAAATTTAGAATTAGTCGGTCATGACACTAGTTTCAGACCTCAGGATTTTTTAAGAATTTGATCTGCAGTTGATAGGCTGGTATAATTTAAGTATGAGAAAATTTTTTATCTTATCTGTATTTCTGTTTCTTAGTGCAGGATGTCTTTTTTCTATTGAAAGCATAATAAGCGAAAATGTCCAATTTCACAGCTATACGGTTGAGGATGGACTTCTTACAAATACGGTGAATACAATTTTCCAGGATAGAGACGGTTTTCTCTGGTTCGGTACACAGGATGGTGTAAACCGTTTTGATGGAGTGGATTTTATTGAGATCGCTCCTCAGTCTGAAGTCGGCAGGGGGCTGATTCATCAAATAATCGAAGACCCCGAAGGCAATATTCTTATTGCATCTATCAGCGGATTATACAGATACAGAAGGGATTCTGAAACGGTTGAACTTTTTCATGAGAGTTTGAAGTCTCTGGAAGTGAAGCTGGTTTTCCCTCTATCAGTGGAGAAAACCCTGTTGTTCCTGCCGGGGAGCGGGCTCTATCTGATGGACTCGGATAAACTGTCTCCCCTTTTTCAGAATATTTCTGTATCAGATATGTTGTTTCTGGATGGTCTTATTTATGCGGCCACCGACAGTGGTCTACTGATTTATGACCTTGAAACAAAGACTACAATGGATATTCTCCTGAAGGATCGAGAGGTTTTCTCTCTGCTCCGGGAGGAGGAGCAGATTCTTGCAGGAACTGATAAGGGTATCTACAGAATTCGCTTAAGCGAATCTCCAGAGCTGGTTATTGAAGATGCTGAAAATGTAAATTCCCTGGTCAGAGACAATCAGTCCCGGCTCTGGACAGGATCGTATACTGGAGGACTGGCTCATTATCGTGAGGATTTCAGTCAGACCTGTCGCTTTTTAAACGGAGAAACAGTTATGTCTCTGTTTCTCGATCGTTCAGATAATCTCTGGATAGGTTATCTGGGAGCTGGATTAAAAAGAGTCGATACACATAGACTCGGGTTTTCTTATCTTGGAAAAGAGAAGGGCCTGGAAAACACAATTGTTGTATCTCTCTGGGAGGATGATGATAAGAGTCTCTGGATTGGAACTTTCGGGGGAGGACTTTTTCATTATTCAGAGGATAAGATCCTTTTAAATCGCTATTCCTATAATCCCGATGATCCCGATTATTCCGGGGACAGCAGGATTATGGGTCTTCATCGAGACCGTCGTGGGCGAATGTGGATCGGGACAAAAAATAAAGGGATGTTCTATCTTGAAAATGAAAAATTTGTTCCTGTAGAGGGGTCATACGGCAGCGTTTATTCTATTTCTGAAGATGATAGGGGAAGAATCTGGGCTATAACTCAGGGTGGGGGAGTCCATATCGTGGATGGTTCCGGCGGAATTACTGAGACTTTAATTCCGCCTTATGTCCCTACAAAATCCTTCAGAACAATGCTTATTCATGGAGAAAAAGTTTATCTTGGATCAGTTGATTCAGGGCTGGTTCTTCTTGATCTGGATGGACGCCTGTTGGCGCATTATGCTCCCGAATCGTTTTCCAGATATGGACTGAAAGGTGCTCATGTCCTCAGTCTCTGTGTTAGCAGTGACGGTACTCTGTGGGTGGGTACTTTTAGCGGCGGCCTGCACCGATACAACCAGGAAACTGACAGTTTCAAGCAATATACAGAAGATGATGGACTGCCTAATAATACAGTATACGGAATTCTTGAAGACGAAGAAAAGAGACTCTGGATCAGTACTAATCAGGGTCTTGCTCTGTTTACCCCGGAAGATGAAACATTTACGGTTTACACCGCAGCCGACGGTCTTCAGAGTAATGAGTTTAACAGCGGTGCTTCGTATAAGAGCAGTTCCTCTATCCTTTATATGGGAGGAGTTCAGGGGCTTACATATTTTAATCCCTCATTGATCACTGTGAATCAAACTGTTCCGGAAACCAGGATTGTAAAACTGAGTATCAATAACAGAGATGTCTCTGTGGGAGAAATAGTTCAGGGTATTGAAGCTCTGCCGACATCTATTACAGGACGCGAAGAATTAATTTTGAATCAGAAGCATCTGGTTCTGACTCTTCATTTCCGTGCACTTCATTTTTCCAACTCTGAGAGGAATAAATATTCATATATTCTTGAGGGTCTGGAGCCTGATTGGATTGATTCAGGTGTAAGAAATTTCTCCACTTATACCAGTCTTCCTCCCGGAAATTATACATTCAAAGTTAAATCGATGAGTGCAGCCGGGCTATGGTCAGAGGAGAGTTCTCTACGGATTATTGTTAAACCGAATTTCCATCAGACTATCTGGTTCAGACTTTTACTTATTGCTGTCTTTCTGGCTGTTCTTCTTTCTATTATCAGGGTCAGGTTATCTAAAGCAGATGAGAAAAACATTCAGCTTGAAGAGATGGTAGCAGAAAGAACCCTGGAACTTGAAACGGCCCTTGAACGAGAGAAGAAGATGAGGGACTTTTTATCCAGCAGTGAAAAAATGTCCTCCATAGTGAGTCTGACAGCCAGACTGGCGCATAATCTGAATACCCCCCTTGGTTCTACAACTACGGCGCTCTCTTTTTTAAAGAGTTCTCTAGAGGAGGGAGGCGGAGACGCGTCATGGGTTGAGACTTGTAATCTTGCTCTGGATGGAACAAATAAGGCTGCCCAGATTGTTCAGCAGCTTTCTGCCGCCTCCAGCGGCCGTGCCCTGCCGACACCAGTTTTATTCAACCTAAGCAATATTCTTGATGAGTATATTCATTCCCAGTGGATTTCTGTGTTTGATAAAGAGGGAATTCAATGTGAGTTGGATCTCGGCGTAACAGAGTCCCGGCTGATGGGTTCAATCAGTTCTCTTCAGGAAATCATTGACTGCCTCTTCAGTAATGCTGTAGAGCATGCCTTTCATTCTGAGTCCTATAGTACCGATATAGACTCCGGGTTGAAGAAAGTATGCCTGAAGGCTGCTTATTCCGAAAAAGAGGCACTTCTTATCTACAGGGACAACGGACAGGGTATCAGTAATGATCTGAAAGGGAAGATTTTTGAACCATTTGAAGGCAGTTCTTCTACGGGCAAATCCAGGGGGATGGGACTTTTCCTTGTATATAATCTTATTAAAATCCATTTTGCGGGACAGATTGTTCTTATGAATGAAACAGAAGGAGTCTGCCTCCATATAAAATTTCCTCTGAAATTAAAAGAGGAGTAGAGTATAATTTAGCAGATGACAGACAAAGGTTCTTCTACAATGCAATTCTCAAAAACATCAGCTCCCCGGGAGAGTCCGGGGGCAGAATTCTGGAAGATCCTGATTATAGATGATGAGTCCATAATGCACTCTGTTACGGAGCTTGTTCTTCGGGACTTCAAATTTGATGAGAAAAAGCTTCGTTTCCTGTCGGCTTATTCCGCTGAAGAAGCCAAAGAAGTCCTCTCAAAAAACAGGGATATTGCAGTAGCTTTTGTTGATATCGTAATGGAAGAGGATAACAGTGGACTTCAGCTGATTCAGTGGGTCAGGGAAGAACTTAAAAATAGTGAGATCAGGCTTATTCTGCGTACCGGACAGCCCGGACTGGCTCCGGAGAGGGATATCATTCAGCGCTATGAAGTAAATGACTATAAGGAAAAAACCGAGCTTACAGACATAAAGCTTATTACATCATTGACCGTTGCCATCAGAGGTTATCGGGATATTCATATTCTCAACAGGAATAAAAACGGATTTGAAACTATTCTGCGAGGAGGTAGGGAGATGTGGATACAGGAGTCATCCAGGGATTTCATCTCTCTGATTAATAGACAGTTTCTGCAGATAGCTTTTGGAGATTCCCTACGTCAAGAAAATCCTGATTCTCTTCTGATTCAAAAATCTGAACATGAATGTAAAATACTTCAGGCTTCCGGATCTTTCAGTCGGTATCTTGGGCAGAATCTTGGGCAGAATCTTGGGTCCCGGGAGGATTCACTTATAAAATCGCTTTATGAATTCTGTCAGGAAGTCAAAACATTCAGATACAGAGAGCCTTATCTTTTCTGCACCCTTGCTACCAGGCAAGCCGAGGAAATTTATCTGATTGTTAAAACTGAAACAACACCTGATGATACGGATTCCGATATTCTATCTGCATTTCTGCTTAATTCATCTTTGGCACTGGACTACTGGTTTCTCACTTCAAGCCGTTCCCGTTCCCAGAAGAAGATGCTTTTTTTCCTCTCCGAGGTTATTGAGCAGCATTTCTCTGAAACCGGAAATCACATACAGAGAGTTTCGGAGATGGTTCATCTCATGGCAGTCGAATACGGCTTCAGTGAAGACGAGGCCGAACATCTGAAAATGGCCTCTATCCTGCACGATATCGGAAAGATCGGTATCCCTGATGAGATTCTAAAAAAACCTGGAAAGCTCAATGATGAAGAGATGGAGATAATGAAGTCACATGTGCAGATAGGCTATAGAATGCTCAGTTCCAATGAAGATGAATTCTTCCCGGATGCTGCCGAAATTGCCCTCTCTCATCATGAGGGCTGGGATGGTAATGGATATCCTGAAGGGCTGAAGGCTGAAAGTATTCCACTTTCTGCAAGGATTCTTGCAGTTGTTGATGTGTTCGATGCTCTGACACATCTGAGAGTCTATAAGGATGCCTGGACAGAAGAGGATGCCCTTAAATTACTAGAGGATAAGAAAGGGATCGATTTTGATCCTTCATTAGTAGATCTTTTCATAGCAAACTTTGAAAAGATGAAGGAAATACTGAATGCCCATCCTGACTAATATTTTTGTATTGGTGTGCTTCATGGTCTTGAGGATTTTCCTCTTTCAGTCATAGATAAAGGAAAAGGTATACCTTTTGATATACAGGAGCCTATTTCTGATATATATTTTATTACCAAAAAGGGACAGGTTCAGGTCTGTATATCGTACGTTCCCTTGTAGAAGAAAAACTGAAAGGAGATCTCTCTTTTCAAAGTAAAGCGGGAGAAGGTACCGTATTAAGGGTAACCCTTCCGAAGGATCTCAGTAAAATATAAGGGGCGGAACTTGCCGCATTTATTTTTTCTTTTTTTCATTATCTCTTATGCTGTCATGTCGGGAGCGTTCCTTCTTGGAGTTCTTTTTTATCAAAAGGAAAATGCCCTGTGGAAATTCAAGGGTTGCCTTTTTCTGGGATTTATCCTTTTTCTTTTACTCAGCTCAGGTATCAGGTTCTATTTTGCAGAGATTGCCGGAGTAGAGGACAATCCCCTCAGGCAGTTTTTTCAGGTTCTCTATGTTATCGGTTACTCTCTGCTGATCTACTATCTTCCGGCTACAATCAACTATATGCTCCGCAGGCCCTGGTCCAGGGGACGATTATTCTGGATACTCTTTGCTTCATCTACCTATTTTATCGCCGGTATTATGGCAATGGTCAAAGGGTTCTCTCCCACATGGAATCTTCCTCTGGGAGTGATATTCTTTATGGCCTTTATATTTGTGCTGATAGATGCTCTGCGTTCTCTTCCTCTTATCAGAGACAAACGGGGCAGACTGACGGTCACTCTGCTTTTTTCCGGAACATTTATATTCCTTCCTCTTCTCCTCGTTGTCAGGATGACCCAGGCACTCTTCTTTCCGGAAATGGATTATGAACTGTTGCTGTTTCCATTGCAGGTTTTCTATTTTCTCTGGGTGGCCCTGGTTCTTATTCAGTTTCTGATGAATCGAATTCTGATTTCTGACGCCATTCCTCTGCCTTTAAGTGAGAAACCTCAATCCTTTTTTGAAGAAAAGGGTATTACTTCGAGAGAAATAGAGATCATACTCTTTCTTGAGAAGGGGCTGACCTATAAAGAGATAGGCCGGGAGCTGTTTATTTCGGCAAATACGGTGAGTAATCATGTTGCCAGCATTTATAAAAAGACCGGTCAAAGATCCCGTGTAGAGATGCTTAATTCTCTCAGGGCCGAAGTATAGTCATTACACACTAGTTAATCATAATTAAGAATCCTCTTTCATTTTAATAGTTTTCTGACAAAACTCTATTTATACTGAACCTCGTCAGGGGGATTCACAGTGACACAGCAGCTTTCTTGCAGAGAACAATCCATATTTAGAAGAACTATTCTGATCGGTTATAAATCCGTATTTCAGGATGGTAGAATCTCACCGGCTCTACTTTGGGAAGAGCTTGAAGAAAGCGCCGAACAGCACTGCCGCCTGATCGGTATGGATGTATTCACACTCCTGAGCAGGCAGGAGGCCTGGGTTCTGAAGAGCGGAGCATCTAGAATGCACCGTTACCCCGGCTATGGTGAGAAGATTGAAATAATCAGCTGGATCTCTTCGCTGGACCGTTATCGGGGTTATAGAGAATTTCGAATAAAAGATGAGGAGGGACAGATACTGGGTGAGATGTCCACTCTCTGGGTTTATATGGATTTAAAGGAGCGGCATCTTAAAGCCATCCCCGAAGAGTTTCATATAGGATGGGGCTCCTGTGGGGAGGCTCTACACAGTGATTTTCATAAAAAGAACAGTTATAGCTCTCTATGTGAGTTTAAGTCAGATCTGTTTTCTGTCCGGCGGCGTGATCTGGACAGCAGTGCCCATGTACATAATATCCGCTATCTTGAGTGGCTATCCGAATCAATTCCCGAGGAAATATATAGAGATTGTCAGATCGCAGATTTTTCAGCCCTCTACAGGAGAGAGATGAGATCCGGAGGAACTGTGGATATCCGGACAGAGGATCTGGGAGACGGCTGTTTTCGGCATGACTTCTATAATAAAGATGAATCCCTGCTCTTGTGTTCTGCGCAGTCCCGCTGGGTAAAAAAAGAATCCCTGCCGTTTTCAGCAGGGATTCTTCAAAAAGTTCTCTGATTTATTAGAGGGAATGATTAGAATCCCGGGAGTTTCAAGTTCCCGGCGGCCTTCTCGGCTTCCTGTTTAGCTTTTTCTTCGGCAGCCTTTTTAGCAGCATCAGCCTCGGCCTTCGCTTTAGCGGCCGCTGCAGCAGCCTTTTCTTCGGCAGCTTTTTTGGCTGCATCCGCTTCGGCTTTTAGCTTCTCAGCCTCAGCCCTGGCCTTATCCTCCACATCCTTCAACAGGGCATCTCCCTGATTCCTTATCTTATTCTCATACTCTTTTACCTGAGCCTCCAGATCTTCAATACTTCTTATCTGTGACAGAGATTCCAGACCAAGGGCATCCAGTTTTTCAGTCAGTCCATTGGAGTCCAGGAGCTCTTTGCTCACCAGTTCTCTCAGGTAAGACTCCAGTTCTTCAGCACCCTCTGCGGGCAGACGTTTAAGCAGATCTCCAAGTTTCTCTTTAATGATTTTATCCACATCACTGTTTACCCGGATATTCTGAATACCGTTGTTATCAATATGGATTTCGGCACTTACCAGAAACTCTTTAATTTCCTGTACGGTTTCTTTAATTAAACGGGTCCCTATATCATCATTATCAGGAAGAGAAATCTCCAGATCCCTGAAGTCCATATCCAGACTGACCAGGACACCCTCTTTATCGGGATGAGGTATACCATTTCCATGGTAAGTCATTTTAGCTCTGGCTGAATCAATCCCAAGGGCAGGAATTCCATTCTTGAACACTGCAGGGTTGGCAGGAGAATTAAAATTCACATTAAATAGCTGGGGAGCACCTTCTTTCAGGTCAAGAAATCCTTCAAGATCAATACTGGTCTTCCCATCACCCCAGTCAGCTGTCAACAGAATCGGATCATCAAGTTTATCGGGTTCTGAGCTTATACCACTCACATTGGCATGAAAGAGACCGCTGAAACCATCACCACCGTTCAGCTTGATATTCTTAATCAGAAAGCGTGGCTGATCTGCTGTGGGAAATGGAATGTATCGTCCAGCTAGTCGTTTTGTCTCTTTCTTTTCTTCAACTTTGCCATCCTGAGAGTTTTTCCATTTTTCATAGTAGGGCATTACCAGCATGGCTTTATCGTAGTAGTCCTGGAAACGCTCAATCAGCATCTCTTTTATTTTATCAGAGATAAAATCTCTGACTTCATCTCTGTCAGGAAGTTGCAGAAGGTCCTTCAGATAATCAATATCACCTTGAATCAGTGCTTCTATTTCATCCTTTAAGGATAGGATATGGTCCTTTTCTTCATTGAACTGTCTGTTGAGACCTTCCAATTCCTTTTTCTGATCTTCAAGGCCCTTATAATATCCCTGGTATTCATCTAAAACATCCCTGGCGTCATTAATCGATGTGATCGGGGGAATCCCTTTTTTTCCGAGAGCCGTGATTTCTGTTACAGAGTCTTCTACTTTTCCTTTTGTTCCGTTGAAGGTATCTGTCCAGCGTTCAGTGAATTCATCCAGCTCTTTATTGGCTGTATCAATGTACTGAAGAGTTTTAAGATTAGCCTTCTGTTCCTCTATCAGAGCTAGAATCTGTTCTTTGCTTTGTTCCAGATCCGGAATATCCATAAGAGACGAGCCTTCTTTACTGTCACCGGCACTGCTCTCCGGTTGAAGTGCAAGATCACTTGAGGAATTAAACTGGACTCCCTCGAAGCTTATCTCTTCTATATGGTAGCGGTTTCTGCTGAGCTCAGGCATGTTGATGCGAAGTGCTGTATTTCCGAGTTCAAATAAATTTCTCCCCGGTTTATCCTTATTCTGGACACTGAGAGCATCCAGTGTAAAGCTTCCCTTGTTCAGGGATAGATCAGGATTCTGAACGTTGCCGGATGCCTGGAACAGTGATTCTATTCCGACTTCAATTCCCTTCTTAATAAGTACATTCTTGAAAAAGGAGTTAAATATAAGGGTAACTGCTGCCAGAAATAGAAGTATCATTGCCTTCCATTTAGTTACAGCTCCCTTGTTTTTCTTAATAGATTTACCAAGGACCTTCAGTTTCTTTAAATCATCTTTGGGCAGATCTTTTTTAAGAACCATTCTGTCTTCAATAAGTTCAAAGTGCTCCACTATCCACTTCCGGTCTGAAGGGATATGGATACTTTTTAAAATCTTCTTTTCCCATTTTTTGATTTTGATCTTTTTCCTGAATATCTTGGGGACTTTATTTGTCTTCTTTGTATTCTTCTTCTCTTTTCCCATTTTATCCCCCTTACTTCAGAAAGCTCAGCTTTCGATAGGCTGAGGATAATTTTGATACCAGAGGAATCTTCTTAAGGCTTTTAATAAATTTTGATTCCGCCAAACGGGAAGCCACTTTATTTCGATATAGAATGACCAGTAATCTGAAAATGAAAAACAAGGGCAGCCACAAAATCAGGCTCCAGATAAAAGCGCCCATGACGATTGTGTTATTGAATTTAAGCCAGGGCAGGATGGGCATATTATATAACGAAGTGAAAATATCCTGCAGTGCCGGCAGGGTCAGAACGAACTGACCTGTGCTGTTCAGAATCGGATCCAGCAGAGCTGCCAATGGGGGAAAAAGAAGCAGGCTCAGGAGCATGGCGGCCAGATTATGTTTCAGCAGGAAGGCAATACAGAAAATCACAACCCAGAGAAGATTCCCCTTGGGAATAAGGGCCAGACAGAAACCGAAAGCAATTCCGGAGCTGAG
The DNA here is from genome assembly GCF_003346715.1 of Oceanispirochaeta sp. M1. Taxonomy (NCBI): domain Bacteria; kingdom Pseudomonadati; phylum Spirochaetota; class Spirochaetia; order Spirochaetales; family Spirochaetaceae; genus Oceanispirochaeta; species Oceanispirochaeta sp. M1. The sequence continues at coordinate 7,095 of NZ_QQPQ01000066.1, read as the reverse complement.
CTCACCGGGCCGGCTGTTACTGTTTAACGCAACCAGGATTTTGGAAATAAAGGATATCATAAAAGCTCCTATTTTTTAATTTGATCAGATGGATGAAGGACTATCTTATATTTTAGTCAACTCTATTCAATAATTCAATTTATTACAATTTAGATTTTTATTTATGAGTCAACTGTAGTATACATTTAGATATAATAACAAACTGGAGATGTATATATGATGTTGAAAAAGTCAGGGTTTCTCCTTGGGTGGAGTGTTTTCATTCTTCCACAGCTTTTACTGGGGTATCTTATCAATTACCTTGGTATATTGAACATGGCCAGAAGAAAAGAGCTCTACAGCTCTCCCCTGACCTGGTTTTGGCTTGTCATTCTTCAAGTTCTCTTTCTAATACTGTGGAAAAGGAATTCCTTACATCTGATGAAATGGCGTTCAGGTGATCGCGAGTATCAGGAAGCTCAATTAGGTAAGGTCACAAAAAAAGTTGTCACCTTCCCCAAATTCCTTCTTTATTTAGCTTTTTTTCAGAGTTTTCTTCTCCCTCAGTTTATATTTCTTCTGATGTCAAAAGTTCCCTTCAATGTTCGGGGGGATATTTCCCTTCTTGGTTTTGCCTGTACCATGTTTTTGGGCATCCCTTTTTACATTCTGTTTATTCAAAAATATGAGGAGATGACAAAGGATATTCCTTTCAACAAAGAGATCATGTCTATGAAGCTGACTCTTAGAACTAATCTTGTTGTATTTCTGCTGATGATTTCCATCCTGATAATTCTCCAGTTGGGAATCAAGTACAGTCTGGCCCAGGCGGTCTTTCTGGAAGAGGTTCAATCCACTCTGGGAGGCACACTTCTGCCCCTGGAACTTATGGGTATTATCATGAGTGTTCTGAATATTTATCTTCTGATGAGGGGAATCAATTCCCGGATAGGCTATTGTGAAAACTTTGCCAGAGGATTGGCAGAGGGTGACTTTTCAGAATCAGAAGAGTTCTGTCTTTCAAGGGATGAACTGGGAGCACTGAATAACCAACTCTTTAAGGTATACCGGAATAATTCGGATCTCTTGAAGAATCTTGATAGCTCGGTGAAGAAGACCATACAGTCCAAAGATGGAATGGTTCAGATTTCAGGAGAGACATCCAGCGGCATGGAGCAAATATCCCAGAGGATAGATACTGTTTACACTCATATGGATGAATTGAATAAAAATATTCAAGCTACCACAAGTTCTACTGCATCCCTGATGGAGCATATTCAGGGATTGAACAATGATGTTGAAAAACAGAATGAAATAGTTGAAAGCTCATCAGGAGCCGTAACCGAAATAACCGCTTCCATCGACAGCATCAGCTCGGTTGCCGAAGCTAAAATCAGCTCAGCTGAACAGCTGGTAGATGTCTCAAGAGAGGGGGAGGGGAAACTTAACCTGACTGTGGACAGCATTAGCAAGATGAACGACAGTGTTGAAAAAATCCGTGGGATCCTATCCCTGATTCAAAATATAGCATCCCAGACAAACCTGCTGGCTATGAATGCTGCGATTGAAGCAGCCCATGCCGGAGATGCAGGAAAGGGATTTGCTGTCGTTGCCGATGAGATCAGAAAACTGGCGGAATCTTCTTCCTCCAGTTCCAGAGAGATCAATGAGAATATCAATACAATCATAGCGACTATTCAGGAGACATCAGCTGCAGGTAATGATGCCATTGAAAGTTTCCATCAGATTACCGCTGGTATTGATGACATGATTGATTCGTACAGGGAGATAGGCAACGGTCTTTCAGAACTGAAAGAGGGAAGCGCTCTTATTCTGGATTCAGTAAGCAGTCTGAAAGAGAACAGCAGTCGTGTCAGATCCAGTACCAGTAATATGGCCGATCTCACCAAGGGTGTAGATACAGCTATGCAGTCAATTGAAGCGGTATCGTCAGATACAAGCCGGGCAGCTGAAGAGATGAGAACAGGAGCCGAAAGTGTACATAAAGTCAGCCGTAGGATGATGGATCAGAGTAACTCTCTGGAAGAGGCATCTTCAGATATTGTCAGGGGTTTGGCTAAGTTTAAATTCTGAGAATAGAGATGTAAAACAGGAGGTTTCTTTCAGAGAGTGAGAGAAACCTCTTTTTTTATTCTGCTTGCAGCCTTTTTGAAGATCTGATGCATTTCTTCTTTTTCTTCATTTGTGATGTACTCTTTATCTGCAATTGTTTTCAGGAATTTTATATCTTCGGGAGCCTTCAGAGACCGGGCCATATTTCTGACAAGTTCCACCTCATCCATAGATAAAAGAAAACCCGTACCCGTATTATCCTGATGAGAGAACTCTATCCCCATGTTGATAATTGAGTCTTCGGAATTCATGGTAATACTCCTTGCACCTTCAAGGCATTAAGTCTTGATGCTTCCTCAATCTTGACTTAAATAGCCAGAATCGAAGGATATTTGAAACAACTCTCAATAAATGAGAGACCATAATAAAAAAAATCATTGATAAATAGAGAGATTGTTTACTAATGTTTGAATCAATAGGCTTCTCTCTATTGATTATTATACTCCCGTTTTACTTTTTTCGCGAGGAGTCGCTAAAAAATTATTCATTTGTCAGACATCAGGAAGCCGGAAAGTACTGTGAAAGGTTGCCAGTCCTTAATCCGAATCAGCGGGCAGGAAATTAATTCTCTTAGGGATTAGAAAACAGAATAAATTGAAAATACAGTGATTGTTGACAATCCTGAAGGATTGGAATATTATTAGCGCTCATCGGGTCTATAGCTCAGTTGGTTAGAGCCCCTGACTCATAATCAGGCTGTCCAAGGTTCAAGTCCTTGTGGACCCACTTTTACCCCTCTTTTTGAGGGGTATTTTTTTTTGCTCTAAACCCTTTCGGGGATAGGGATTAATCAAAGGGCCATAAAACGCGTGCTCTGGCTTTTTACACTTTCACGCACTGCTTCTGTAATAATTATAGTGGAGGCCTCCTAAAACAGATTCTTTCCTGATCTTTCCAAAACCAGAAAGCTGATTCCCAGTAGGGATTTTACCAACACCTTGATGCGGACGTTGATTATTATAGTAATCAACATATGATTTTAGGATCTTCCGAATCTGTTTCTCTGAAACCAGTAGAAAATGATCCAGAGATTCTCGTCTAATAGAACCGTTCAATCTTTCAATAAAGGCATTCATATTTGGGGCATAAGGGCTGATATTGATCCCCTTGATATCAAACCAGCTGTAATCGATAGATGTGAATTGTGCAGCATTATCATGAATCAGGATTTTCTTACCCGGAATATCCTCTGAAAACAGTATGATTCTTTGCTTCACAAACTCCCGACAAGGATTCTCAGTCAAATCAAACCGGATTATCCTTCTAGATCTCAGCTCAAGGATTATGAGCAGGTAGAATCTCTTACCGAATAAAGTGTCTATGGTCATGAAGTACATTGCATATAGTGAATCCCAATGCGATTTCAAGAACTTCCTCCAGCTACCAGTTGGTTGAATCATCCCCTTTTTCCTATATTCCTGGATAATTCTGTTTATAGTTGTTGGATTCAACTCAATACCCAGCTTTTTCAGTTCATCCGCAATCCGATGGCAACCCCAGAGACTATTGTCTTGTTTCATTTGAAGGATGAGCTCTTTTATACCCTTTGGAACCGGCTTCCTCCCAGGTTTTCCATGCTTATAGGTCCAATAATTCTTAATGAACCTTCGCTGCCAGTCAAGAAGAGTGGATGGCTTCACTAAAGTCATATGATTTACCGCCCTTCTGGATAGTCGTGAAATTAACGCCAGAAATAGCCGATCACTACGCTTCATCGAATTATGAACTTTCTTAGAATTGATCTGCCGCTTATAGACCTGATTCTCCTTTTTCAATGTCATCAGAGTGAAAAGCAAGTCCTTTCGATTTGAAAACACGATCTTGAATATTGATTGGAGGAGCAAAGTTAGGAAGTTGAACATACATCATTATCGACAAAGACTGATTGTGGAAAAAATTCCACAATCAGTATAAAAAGCCATAGTACGGGTTTTGATGTGAGAATAATAAGAATATTATACAGAAAATCCTTTTTCTGATAACGGCATTGTTCACTAGAGTTCTTTCTAAGAACTTCAATTATGTAGGAAATCTTAGCCGATGAGTGTAATTCCTGTGTTTTCAGTTGTTATCTCCCTCCCATAAAGATCAATGAATATATAATTGATAGACTATATGAAATTACATTTCGTAGACGCTTGTTTATTAAATTAAGGAAATCCTGTTATCATGAATAAAAAATTAACTTTTCTTTTTCTAATCTTTATTTGTTCCGGGGTATTCCTTTGGGCGGAGACCGAGACCCACACAGAAATTTTTCAGGATTATGACAAACGAATAGATTTGATAAAAACTGATCTGGATTATGTCTGGGTGATTATTGCAACAGCTCTTGTCTTTTTTATGCAGTCCGGGTTTATGTCTCTGGAAGCAGGAATGGCCCGCTCCAAAAACTCCATTAATGTTGCCATAAAAAATTTAACTGATTTTGTTCTTGGAGTTATTGGTTTTTGGCTGGTAGGGTTCGGATTAATGTTTGGAAAGTCATGGCATGGATTTTTCGGAATTGGGGATTTTTTAATTTCTGTTGAAGATCCATGGATAGCTGCATTCTTTATATTTCAGGCAGTGTTTGTAGGAACTGCTGTCACAATTGATTCGGGAGCAATTTGTGAACGAACAAAGCTTAAACAATACGTTCTTCTTTCTTTTTTATTAGCAGTCATTATTTACCCGGTCTTTGGTCATTGGGCCTGGGGAAGCTTCCTCCATGGTACTGATCCTGCAGCAGGTGGTGCGGGCTGGTTGGAGATGAGAGGTTTTAAAGATTTTGCAGGGTCTTCAGTCGTTCATTCAGTGGGAGGATGGATGGCGCTTGCCGGTGTCATCATTGTAGGTCCCCGGCTGGGGAAATTCATTGTTGATCCGAAAACCGGTAAGAAGAAAGCACAAAAGATAGCCGCCGGTGATCTGCGGTTTGTTTTTCTGGGTACTTTTATACTTTTTTTTGGATGGTTCGGTTTTAATTGCGGCAGTACTCTGTCCGCCACAACTGATATAGCAATAATAGCTCTCTATACGACTTTATCAGCCTGTTTCGGCTGCTATTCTCAGTTGGATTTTCCATCCGGAAAAAAAGATCGAAGGAGAAATGATTGCAAACGGAGTATTAGCCGGTCTTGTAGGGATTACTGCAGGATGTGCCTATGTCGGTACTACAGGAGCTGTTGTCATAGGTTTGATCTCTGGAGTTGTTGTGTATGCGGGAACTTACTTTCTAGAGCATATCCTGCATCTGGACGATGTCGTTGGTGCCATCCCTGTACATGGCCTATGCGGTGCCTGGGGGACTCTGGCAGTTGGCTTTTTTATCCTTCCTGAATATCTGGGAGACTTAACCAGAATGGATCAGATTCAAATTCAGGCTGTAGGTGTTGCTGTGTGCTTTCTTTGGTCTTTTGGGTTGGGACTATTTTTCTATTATATTACTGATAAATTATTTGGCGGTGTAAGAGTCACAAATGAAGAAGAGGTCCTTGGGTTGAATGTTGCAGAACATGGAGCTAAATCATCTGTTCTTGATCTTGCAACAACTATGGACCAGTTGACTCGATCCGGAGACTTCTCTACGGATTGTATGGTTCCTGTAGAGTATGGTACTGAAATTGGAGATCTGGCCGAAATGTTTAATCGAATGATCGATAGAATACGGACAGCATTGGATGAAAGTAAAAGACAAAAACAGCTTGCAGAAGAAATGTTGGAAGAATCTGAAATCCAGAAGAAAGAAGTTTTAAAAGCTCAAAGAGAACTGGAGAAGGAAAAAGAGGCATCGGCTCTTCACCGCGCCAAGTACATTGACAATAGCTTAAGCAAAGTCGGTATGGTCACTGAAGGAATAGAAAACATCAAGCAGTTTCTGGGACAGACTTCTGACAAAACTCAAATCATGACTCAGAACTTTGAAGCAATGAGCCAATCAATGAATGGTATGCTTGAATCTCTGCTATCGGTGTATGAGCAGTTGGATCAGGTCAGATCTGTTACCTTGAGCTCTTCACATTCTGTAACTCAATCAAAAACATCAATCCGGGAATTGAAGAATGTAACCGGTGAAATTGATTCAATGGTGAAACATATCAATGACCTGGCGGACCGTACAGGAGTGCTGTCAATCAATTCGAGTATTGAAGCAGCCAGGGCTGGTGAAAAAGGAAGTGGGTTTTCAGTGATATCAAAAGAAGTACGGGATCTGTCGGAAGAGACAATAATGGTTGCCTCTAACATAAAAATAAAATTATCGGATATGGAAACCAGAGTCTCCGGAGTAGATTCATCAATGGAAAAAATTATCGGGATTATGGAGGAAATCAGAATACTGAATAATAACATTGTTTCCAAACTGGAGCAGAATCAAAAATATTCTGAAATGGTAAGTTCAGATTCAAACCAGACTATGCAGCTGGTAAGACATGTAAACTCTGATATTGAAACAGTTGTTTCTCAGGCTGAAAGTCTTGCTCTGACAGGCACACAGGTAACAAAAGAACTGGAAACAATTAGCTGAAGTAAAGATTTGAAGTACTCGGCTCCTATTGATACAGACGAATGCTATAAAACTTCTGCTGTATAGCTAGTCACTTCCCGGTGATGAAATTTACACCTACGCGTAAAAAGGTCCCGAATAATGAGAAGCGATTGAAATATACAGTATTTGTAATAGGCTGATTCAGTAAGGATATTGTTCAGAACAAACAAGCAAAATGCGATGTCTTGAACTTATTCATTTCTACAATTCCTGAAAGAGCAAGCAGTTTTTATCTGTTAAATAATTGCTTAAACTGACGCCTTCAAGACACTGCAGGACGAACCGCGGGAGCTTGATATCAAGTCTGAATCAATTATAATGAAAACTATGGATCGGCAACCCCTTTTAGGACACTATTTTCTCGGACATCAAAGTTTTGTATTCCACTGGTGTTAAATACCCCAGAGACCCATGAATCCTTTTATTATTATACCAATTTACATAATCATATAGTT
>NZ_QQPQ01000065.1 GCF_003346715.1 Oceanispirochaeta sp. M1 | reverse complement strand
GAAGAAAATGTATTCAATTGATTGACAATAAACGGACACCCTACAATAATATCTTTGAGGATTTTCCTGGTTCCAGGAGGTGTCCGTTTATTCCCGGTAGGGCTGTCCGTTTTCGCCGGAATCCGCACTATCATGTCCACAATCTAAAAGTGGCTCACAGAGGCGGTCTAGATGCCACAAAAAGGGTACAGCGTTATGCTGTACCCTAATAATGCGTAGAAGAGGACATAATCCTCAATCAAAGACTTCTGCCTGAACTTCAACTACATCGTCAGGTCTTAAAGTATATCCCGCCGAATCTATAAATCCAGGGCTGGTCAGTGTTAAGTAAACATAATTGTGGCTGTAGACAGATTAGATAGTTATCGGCAGGATTTTTTCACTGCCGTGTTAAGTAGTTAATTATTTTCTTTTTGGCCATAAGTCATCATAGGATACATTGAAGAAAAAAGTATATGATGGCATTAAAGTTCCTTCAATACTATCATAAGGAGCTATGCGTTTTGCGTAATTAACATCAACTTCTAATGCCCCAAGTTTTATAGTTGCTCCTGCTAAATACCCATGACCAGAAGAATCTCTCTTATCAATATTAATATATGCAAAAGAATAGCCTGCCCGTAAAGAAAAATACTTTAAAGGCCAAACTTCTAATACAGGGGTTTCTTTAATATAGATGCCTTTTGCATTTTCATCCTTATAGATATCAATATTTGATTTTAATCCGAAAAACAGAATATTATCAATCAAAGTACTATTTAATGATGAACTCACATATATCGGGTATGTACCATTAACATAAGCATCTTGATCAATATCGTAAAAATATCGTGGTAAAGTTAAATAAGCTATATCTATATCAAAGTAAATCTTTTGATTGAATAAGTAGCTAACAAATCCAGGATTTATTAGAAATCCAATTCTATTTGCTAATTCATAAGTTAGACGATCGGCATCTGATACATTCGGTCCTATAGGATCATCATCAGGATTATCTTGAAAAATATTACCTCCATCACCAATTTCACCATGGAGAGGTATAAATACTGATCCATTCAGTCCAATTGCAGAGGTATCAGAAAACCTATATGACATTCCACCAGTGAATCCAAAATAAATTGCACTTTGTGATAAATTACCTCCTATAAACACTTGTTCTCCATCAATTACTACAGGGATATCTCGGACATAGGGAATACCATCAACATCCCTATCATTGTTTAATGCTGTAACAGTTATATCTGGTGCTGCAACAACAAATTCAGTATTTATTCCAATCTTTTTACCAACAGGAAAATTGTATCCAATATGAGAATTAAAGGAATAATCTTGAACTTCAAAATCTTTAGTATTTGGCTCATCTCCTACTGACACTATTGGCCTCATATCATCCTCATCAGTTATGAAAGGTGGGGTTATGGAATAAAAAGTAGACCGAACGTAAATTATCCCCGATTCAAGCATTGATGAAAGTGCAGGATTGTACGGACTTTGCCAATAAGGATCTTCAAACTGGAATTTTGGAGTTATTACGTTCAGTTTATTTGCTAGTTTCTTAACAGCTTTATTATCACTATCAATTTTCGTTGCTTCATCAAGTTTCTCTCTTGCAAGATCATCATCTCCTTCATCATAAGCATCAACAGCTTCCGAGAATGTTGTTAATACAACATCATCATCTTTACTAGACTTTATTTCTGGGAGGACAACACCTGAGATCTTCAATGAATCTAATATTTGAAGGGTTAAGCTTTGAGTGATTGATTTATATTCTGCCATGGAACCTTCGGCTTGAGCCTGAGCTTTAACAACACCACTTTCAAGATCAATCAATCGACTTGAAACTACAAGAATTTCTCCCATATCAAATATTTCACCAGCAATGATATAGTCTGATTGGAGCATCATTCCGAGCTCTGCTAAACTACTTTCATCAGCTAATCCAGATAATCCGAATTTTAACTCATCTATTATGTCATTTCTTTTATCTCTCTCAATAAGTGTAATTTTCTTCTCTCTGGATAAATCAAATGAAAGGAATTCAGCAAATCCTTTACCGAGATATTCATGTTTATCATTATTTGATTGGACCTCAAAATCAAGGACAGTTAAAGCGATATTACTTGCGAAGCAATTAACTGTAACAAAGAAAAACAGTACGTGAATAGATTTCCTCATAGCAACCCTCTATTAATGAATTTCTATTCTTTATTGTATGGCTAAATAGTCTATATGCCAAATGAATTATTTATTTGCAAGAATGGGTGAGATACTATGAAATTATATGTAGACATCTATGAAGAATAAGTAAAGCTACTATGCTGAATCTAATAAATTAATCACAGATTTCTCTGCACAACTGTAAAATAGCTTTGTCTTTCTCTCCATATTTGACTTATCTGACCATTTGAAATTTTCTTTTCTCTTCAACATATAATATGCACATACCAATATTTTCCGGATTAAAGCCATCCTTGTTTTACCATAACTTTTCCCAGATTTTAACCGGTCATAGAATTCTCCAAAATAGGGAGAACTCTCTCTAAAATGTGAAACCGATTGAGTCAGTAATGAGACCGTCAGATTTCTGGAACATTTATTAACTTTACCAAGATGTGTCGTATTATTTGATTCTGTAATTTTTGGTGCTGTACGTAGATAGGAACAGAATTTTTTAACTGATGGGAACCGTCTTATATCAGCCACATCTGCAATTAGTGCCATAGCTGATAGAAAACTAAACCCAGGAATGGTCATAAGCCTTTCAATATCATCCTGAAAATATTTCTTTCCGAGTCCTGCCATCAACTGAACTATTATTTCCACGTCCTTTTGAGCATCTTCAAATTGATTGATTAGACGTTTTATTTCTATTCTACTGATATCATTGTCGATTAGAGTTACTGCCCTATTCTTACCTCTCACTGTTTTCAAAGATGCTCTGGTTATGGGATGCCCATGCTGCTTGAGTATACTGTGTATTCGATTAGTTAGTTGTGTAATAATCTTTTTCTGTAGTTTATAGCTTGTGAATAATTCTCGAAGCTCTCTAATATGAATATTGGGTACAAACACCCGGGGTATTTCACTAATACCCTTTACAGATACAAAATATTCAAGGACATCTAGTAATCTTCTGGCATCATTATTATCTGTCTTGTTTCCGCTAAAATTGATTTTGTTCGTATCAAGGATAATAACACTCTTTACATAGGGTGAAATCTTATCATGAAACCAGAAAGCGTTCGTCGTTGCCTCAATGGCAACATAATCATTTGTCGATAAAGTCTTAGCAAAATTAGGAAGTGATTTCTCATTCAAGAAATACTTCTTAATCAACTTTCCTGACTTTCCATCAACTTTGCTCCTAAAAGCAACAGTAAAACAATCGGTGTGAAGATCAATGGCTAAACAACTCATATTCCACCTCCAGTAATTGTTTCTGCAAATCCCTTGTCGGTATCATTCGGATCCAGACATCTATTCGGGAATACATATAATCTATGTTCCCATGTTAATGGTTCGGATGATGGCCGGACTAAACAGAAGGGCGGGCTTTTACATCCCATGTCTACTAACAGCCATCTCCTGCAGAATACTTAATTCTACAGAATATCCACCAAACGACCAACAAAAAAATTATGCATATCTTCATAATAATCAGAAGGCCGGATATCAGCAGTAATTCTGATGTAACTATATGACTAATGTCAGATTTCTTGATTTGATATTTCATATAGCTGGATCACATATGAACAATGATTGAAACAAAATAGGGCTGATCTTCTACCAAGGCCTAATCAATAATAATAGATAATAATAAATAAAATTTATTAGTCCATCAGGGAGCAGATCCTGAAGCAGTTGCAATAACATAGGCTCCCGAACTGGTTGATGTCTTATAAACATCACCATCAACATAAATGGTGGCGGTTAAGGATCCACTGTCATTTTGATTTTGGGCTGAGACGTAAAGGAAGTTTCCTGTCGTTGATTCAAAACTGTATGTCCAGGGCACACTCACATCGCTTACCTGAGATGTCCCTTCACTGGCATTGGAATAGGTGATATTCACACTTGTGGCCGTTCCAGAAATCTCATATTCCACCTGTGGTGGAGTCAGAATATCACAACCGGCAAATAGGATAATTGATAGGCATAATAGAATCATTAGTTTTTTCATAGAATACACCTTTATCTCTTTTCTCACATAATGATGCGTCTACAGTTATTTGTATATCAACCAAAAGGATGAACTTTCACCCTCTAACACCCCTGATACGGCTTCTCCTTCCTTATCTTTATCCCAAGCCAGAATATCCCGACGCTCTGCCTCACCTTATCCATCCCTGACTCCTTCAGCATTATGCTGAAATTTCTGTTGCTCTTGGGCCTCTCATGGTTCTCCTCACACCAGGCTGTGTACTCCTTGTAAAGCACAGAGGACTGGATCATCTGCAGTTCATCCCTCTCGCATTTTTCGACCAGGAACATCTGAACATCACTCATCTCTGTCTTGTATTCGTCGGTGGCATCACTGATGGCCAGGGCGCCGCCCAGTCCCTCTCTCTGCCAGCGGAGGCAGCCCTCGACCATCCAGCTGAGGATCCCGGGCATCTCCTTCTCCAGCTTCCCGGTGAGCTTCTTGTCCTGTTTCTCTTCGGAGAAGGTCTGGAGGAAGGGGATCAGCTTGATACGCCGCCAGATGGCGTGATCCATCCCGCCGATCCTGGGCTTGTGGTTGGTGGCCATGACGATCTTGAAGGTGGGGATAAACTGGAAGTACTCCCCGTAGAGGAAGCGGGCACTGATCATGTCATTCCCCGTGAGTCTCTTTATCACAGACTCTGCCAGGCGGCCGTGGTCGTCACTCTCCATAGCGGTGACAAAACGGGCCCCCTTGAGGCGTGCAATGTCGTTGGTGGCCTGTTCTCCCTTCTTCTGCATAAAGGTCTCAGTGGGAGTCGTGGTGGCGTAGTCCCCCATGATGCGGCTCACAACGTTTATAAAGGTGCTCTTGCCGTTGGCGCCGGTGCCGTGGAGGATAAACATGGACTGACAGGACATGTCCCCCGTGAGGGAGCAGCCCAGGAATCTCTGTATAAACTTGATCAGTTCCTTGTTGTTATTAAAAATATCCTTTAAAAACTGCTTCCAGTGGGGACAGAGGGCTTCCTCATTGTAGGGGACAGGAGAGTACTTTGTGATCATCCTCTCCCTGTCATGGGGAGACAGACGTCCGGATTTCAGGTCGATCACACCGTTGGCACAATTAAAGAGAAACTGGTCCAGATCCAGGGCATCCGGAGCAATTCTTATCCGGGGATCAGAGCTGGTTGTGCTGAGCATGAAATTATAAATTTTCTCGCGAAGATATATTAAACTTTGTAAGTAACGTTTTCTTTCAAGAATAAATCTCCGATGGCTGATTATGAAATGAAGAAAAACCAACAGATAGATAGAATAAAATTGGTTATAAGACTAGATTACTCAAAGAATTGATTAATAGTGCAATTAAGAGTACTATTAATCGTGAGGTATATTGTATGATAAATAATATTACAGCCAATGATTTAAAAGTAAAAGGTGTCTCATTAATCGATCAAATAGTTACATCTGACAATGAAGCAGTAATTACGGTTCGAGGTAAAAGTAAATATGTTGTTCTTTCAATAGATGAATATAACCATCTTAGGGAATGTGAGCTTGAGGCTGCCTTGATTGAAAGCAAAAGAGATATTGCTGATGGCAGGATTCTCCCTGGTACTATTGAAGATCATATAAAAAGAATTGAAAATGCCTAAGATTATATTTACTGAAAGCTATGAGAAAAGTGTCTCAAAGTTTATTAAGAAGCATCCAAAATTAATTAATCAGTATAGTAAAACACTACAATTATTAGAATTAAATCCAAATCATCCATCATTAAGACTACACAGACTGAAAGGTAATTTATCAGAATTGCATAGTGTATCTATAAATATGACTTATCGAATTACAATTGAATTTATAATACAAGAAGACCAGATCATACCGATTCATGTAGGTACTCATGATGAGGCATACAAATAAAGAATCTGTGTAACATACTGATGCACCTGTCATTCCTATTGTCACTAGGGGTGTTACATTACCCTCAACTTCTCTCTATTCTTTATGTTACTATATAAGGATTTATTCAATATCTCGATCCTTCTGGTTCTATAGATTTCCTTGATTTCTTCCTGTTTTGAACGTTTATTGCTGACACAGCCGCACACATGGAAATAGAGATGATTCCTAATGGTGTAATGAAATAGTCGATCTCATCCTCCGCAAAGGCTCGAAGCAGAAAGTAGATGTGGTTACAACCGTAACGGACGCCCCTGTTCCGCTGTATTTTTTTCGCTAAGCAGTACTGGAAAAAACAGTGATGGCTTTTATGAGGAACCCTCCGTTCCCGCCTGGCGGCCGGAGCTCCGGGGTCTCCTGTCAGATAGGGGAGTGAGGGGTAAGATCTGAGTTCTATGTGTAGAGTCTCTTGCAAAATATATCTACATAAGTGCGAAAAAAGATGTATTTTCATTTGCTATCAGTATCTATGTCATTCGAAAAGTAATAAGAAGTCAAGGGTCTGAATTTTACATTATTAATCCTTTTGGTTGATATACGAAACCCCAAATAGGGATCATTATTATTAACAATAACCAAAGATATTTAATAAGAATGAGAGGAATTGTATGATTGATTGCAGCTACTATAAAGAAGAGGCTCCCTTTTTCTATTCAATAGGTTCTGATGTTTTTGAAGTTGAAATGATCCCTATTTGTACAAAACCAGGTATTGAGGCTCTTGGAGTTCCCTGTGATATTACTTCCTGCAGTGGAAATCCGGACAACTGTCCTTATAAGATTCAGGAGAAAGGATTCTTCCAGTACTGACTTGTAGAAGTCCTCAAAATCTTGATTCTTAAGAAGCCCAATAATAGGCTCTTCGCTCATTGCTGTTGTTTTCAGATCAAGGCTACATATGATGAATAAAGTTTTTGGATGATGATGCACAAATTAATTTCTCCATCTGTCTATTAGGGCTGAATCCCTAAATAACGAATCTGGACTTGTTTTCTCAATATCGACTCGGCTTAATCCAAGATCTGATAGTTCCCGGTCATTGAAGTCTCGTAACTCTTGAATGTTGTGGTGATGTTTCTGAATCCCTTTGATTACTCTAATCATAAATCAGTTAACGCAGCCTGAATTATCTGGTTTGGTAAAAGTCGGGACTCCCGAAGATTATACAACGCGATTTCTTCCTGAAATACTTGCTGGATTTTCACGGATCTATCCGAATGTTCAGGTCGAAGTTTCAGTTCTCTCAAGTCATAATTTAATTCACTTGATCAAAAATGAGAAACTTGATTTGGCCTTAACATCAACCTCAGAGCCAACATTTCAAGATTCCTTATTGCTTCGTCATGAACCGTCTGTTTGGGTAGTCTCACCAAATCATGATATTGAAGAAGTTAGACCTATTCCACTAGCACTTTTCCCTACTCATGATTGTCTGTTCAGAATTTGGGCCGTTCGCGAGCTAGAAAAGGCTGGAATTGATTATCGTATTGCCTATACCAGTGAAAGTATTTTAGGACATATAGCTGCAGTATCAGCCGGGCTTGCTATTGCTGTGATGAGTGAGAGCATTGTTCCCAAAAATCTGAAGATTATTGCCGAAAATACTATTTTTCCGAAACTTCCACATTCTGATATTTATTTACGCAAAAATCAGTCGGCCAATAATCCTGCAATTGATTTATTAGCTGACAGAATAGTTAAGGCTTTTCAGAATATTCGTCCAGATTGAAAGTAATTTCTCTGAGAATGAAGGCGATGATGGAATATATAATAATTCCTTCAAAGTATTTTTTTAATCTAATATTAATAGACAGAAGGCTGGTTGTACTAAACCACCTACGGTGGTGCCATGATTAGAATCCTCTATTAAGGTTAGCCATTTTTGCTTGAGTTGTGACCATCTCACAATCTTTTTGGCATTCCCCCAAATATGAAGATATTTTGACGGTTACTGTAGTTCATGACAAAGTAAGTGATTCATTTATTAATTGATTTATATACTTTATATATGACATAGAGCTGTCATTCCTGCTCTTTTTCTTCTATTGCCTTATTGATTTTATCAATAAATTCATTTAATTCGACTTTATGTACAAATGCAGCCATTCTGACATTTATAAATCTTGTAATAAACCGACGAATAGAAAATTTGGCAACAGGTTCAACACCCATAGCCATCATGACACTCGCAATATCACCATATTCTTCAAGAATATCAAAAACTCTTGTTTTGGGACTAATAATCATAATTTCTCCTTTGTAAGTATAGACGGTTATCAGAAAAAAAATATTTCTAAAAATTGACCCCTGTCATTTCTTCAGATATATGCCAAAGCCTGGCAGCAATCTCACCATCATGAGATAACTCATTGGATTCAACTTTAACCGGATAGCCCTTTATTTCCTTGAAGCCATCGGGTCCGAAATAGTCTCCATTCTGCGCCTCCGGGTCTATGGCTGCACGCAAAGTGGGAAGTGCTCCCATTGCCGGTTTCTGTGCAAAGAAGGGATTAAGAAAAGAAAATAATCCTGAATTCCTCTGCAAGTCTGTAGCCGTCCATCCTGGATGCGCCGCAATCACTTTTAGATCCGATTCTTTTACTTTACGGGCTAATTCGTAGGTAAAATATAGATTGGCTATCTTAGAATCCCCATAGGATGAAGAAGCGTTATACTCTCGTTTTTCCCAGTTGAGATCATCGAAATCAATATTACCCGAACTATGGGCGATACTGGATACATTGACGATTCTGGAATTAGGCGTTGCTTTTAAGATAGCTATGAGATGCCCTGTCAGGGCAAAATGACCGAGATGATTTGTGCCGAATTGTAATTCAAACCCATCTTCTGTTTTAGAGTAGGGTGGTACCATTACACCGGCATTGTTAATTAAATAATTTATCTGCTTATATTCTTTTAAAATACAGTGAGCAAAACCTTTTATTGATCTTAAACTCGAGAGATCCAGTTCCATCACTCTTATTTTAGATTTTATAAATTGATTCTGAATTTCCAGTGCAGCTTTTTCACCTTTCATTGTATTTCTAACTGCCATGATAACTGTTGCATTTTTACTGGCTAGAATTGCTGCAGTCTCTTTTCCCAATCCAGTATTTGCCCCTGTAATAATTGCTATCTGTCCCGTTAAATCGCCTATATTATTATTTGTCCATCTATTTTTGGCCATAGTATATCTCCTGATATATATTAAAAGATCGATATAAATAGCAGGAAAGTCAATATGAATAATGATAGTTATGGCTAATTTTAGTGCAGACCTTTGTATTTAGCTCCCATAGATTTACCCAGGCTGAAAATGCCTTACTGACTCCAGGATGGTATCCAGTGGATGAAATGAAGATAATCAAAATAATTTATAGCCAAATTGTACAAAACTCTAACCGTTTTCTCTATTTATTTACCTGAAATCTGATGGTTAAATAGATCTTAGATTACCATTGAGGGAGCCATGAATATGAAATCGAGAGAGCGAGTTAAAAAAGCTATTTCAGCAGGAAAAGTGGATAGAATCCCCCATTTTCTGCCCGATGGGAAGGAAAATGATCTCATATGGTTGTGGATGGATAAACCTGCTCCTCTTGTGGATTGGACCAATGACGGAGATCAGGACTTTATGACCGACTGCTGGGGTGTAAGCTTCAAAAGGATGGCCGGTGGTGTTCTGGGGCGTGGAGAGGTTTCTGAAGCCGCCTTGAAAGATATATCCAAACAGGAAGATTTTCCTTTTCCGGATTTAAATAATCCCATATATCTACAGAAAGCAGCAGATATAATCAAAGATAATGAATTGCTGGATGATCCCAAATATTGTCTTGGGGTCATGCCCTTTTCTTCAATGAATGAAGGAATTCATAATATTACAGGTATTGAGTCCATGTTTCTGGCCTATTACGAAGATCCGGATCAACTAAAGGCCCTTATTGCCAGGTTTGCTGCTGCACAGCGCGAATCAATGAGACAGTTGAAGGCCATCGGCTGTGATGGAGTGATGGCTTACGATGACTGGGGTCTTCAGAATAGTCTTATGATAAGTCTGGATATGATCCGTGAGTTCTTTCTCCCTCATTACAGAGAGAACTGGGCCTATGCCCATGAGCTGGGCATGGATGTATGGCTTCATTCATGCGGGTATATTCTGGAGCTGCTGCCTGATTTAATCGATGCCGGATTGAATGTTGTTCAGATGGATCAGCAGGAAAATATGGGTATTGAAAATCTGGCTGACAAGGTAGATGGAAAACTGTCATTCTGGTGTCCTGTCGATATTCAGAGAACAATGGTAGAAGGGACAAATGAAGATATCGATCTGTATGTAAAACGGATGGTGGAAACTCTGGGGAGAAACCATAATGGTCTGATCAGTATGGCCTATACAACTCCGGATGATATCAATCATACCGCTGAGAAAATCAAAATCATGTGTGATGCCTTCCGCCGATACGGAAAGTACTAATACGCCATATTCCAGACTCATAATATTTACGTTCTTTCTCATGGATAAACGGCAGAAGGCCCTCTCAGACATTCTGCCGTTTACTATTTTAGAATATTCTGTTCAGCCTATTCTAAACTGTCGCTGAAGACCTTAACAGGTTCCCAGTCTTTTCCTTTAAAATGAAGATATTTTTCTGTCAGCGCTCCTGTGGGACAGGCACTGACACAGGCCATACATGCCGCACAGGCACTCTGATCCATTGTCGTATTCAATCCTGCCGCAACAACTGTTTCAGATCCTCTGTTAACAAATCCGATGTTTCTGAGTCCTGCCAGTTCATCACATGCTCTTACACATCTGCCGCATAATACACATCTGTTTGAATCAAAGGAGATAATGGGGCTGGAGTTATCTACTGCTGCCTTATGGGGATTTTCATCATACCGGCTGCCCTCTATACCATATCTTCTCATCAGAGCCTGAAGTTCGCAGCTTCCAAGCAGATTGGGAATACCCTTTGAACAGGTAAGGCAGTTGTGGCTGTTTGATGCAAGAATAAGTTCCAGTATCACACGGCGGCAGGCTATGAGCTCTGCATCTTCTGTTACTGCAACCATCCCTTCTTTTACCAGGGTACAGCATGAAGGGACATGACCTCTCATCCCTTCGACTTTAACGAGACATAATCGACAGACTCCTGCGGTTGAAATCTCTTCATCGTAGCACAGGTGAGGCACAAAAATTCCGTTTTCGCCGCAAACCTGAAGAAGATTCTGACCCTCTTCGGCAGTTACTTCTTCTCCGTTTATGGTAAGATTCACATAATTCTTATCCTGGGGTGCTGCTTCATCTTCATCGAAGAAATCAGCATAAAGATCTAATTTTTCTGCCAATTCATAAAGATCATAACCTTCATCAGACTGTTCGAGTCCAGTGCTCTCTAAAGGATTGGTAAGTACAACGCCTCTGTCCATTGTGAAATTTCCGGTTCCCAGAGTCTTTGACATGGAGATGACTTTTTTATCATAGAAAACCGATTCAATCCCCTCTAAACCGTTTTCACAAATCAGAGGTATTATGACTGTTGCTTCGTCATACATCTCTTTCTTTATTCTGTCGTTTTTATGCTTTTCAACAATATTCAGGGTACACCCGATACTGAGCAGGTCTTTTCCAAGAACATTGTAACCGTCGGCTTTCAACATTCCTTCGAGTGTTGTCATTGGACCGTTTCCGGCAATGCCGCAGCTTACAACACAGGTATTACAGCTGATAATGAGTATTCTGTCATTTTCAGAAAGCTGACTTTTCAAGTCATCATAGCTTATGGATCTAAGAGATATTATCATCTGGCAGCCTCCAGAACAGGTTCTTTCTTATTATTATTCATAATAGGCAGGTTATCGTTACTTTCCAGCTTTATCCCGGTCAGTGTTTCATATTCAAAGCCTGTTTCATGTTCGAATTTTTTAAAGGGTTTTGTAATTTTCAGAACTTTCTTATCTGTATCGCTAACCATCAATCCTACATCTTCGGATGATTCAATAAGCTTGCATTCAGGAAATAGCCTTTTAATATTTGACCCTCCCGCACTGCATGCCATGGAGACTACTGTATTTATCTCTTTATCCAGTTTTGCAAATGTTATTTTAGGATTACAGGCAGTGGGTACCAGAAAACCCTCTTTCACATTGAATCCATCTTCTCTCAGTTTTAATGCCAATTCTTTCATGGCCTTACGACCACCGCATCCTGCGACTCTCACACAGGTTTCACAACCCAGCATCGAGATAACATCGTTTTCCCTGTCCAGATTTTTTATAATATCCTCATATTTCAGAGCTTTTGCAAATATCATTTTCGACCTCCCTGATTATTAAGCTGTAATAGCTTCTTCATATTCTTTTCTGAAGTATCTCAGTGTACTCAAAACCGGATTAGCAGATGTCTTACACAAAGCACATAAGGCTGTACTCTGAATAACAAGGGCAAGTTCTTCGAGCTTCTCAATGTCGTCCGTCCTGCCTTTTCCACTGTATATCCTGTTCAGAATATTCAGCATCTGCTTGGTTCCCTCTCTACCGGGAATACATTTTCCGCAGGCTTCTTCCTGACAGAACTGCATAAAGAATCGTGCAATATCGACTGCTGACTGAGTATCACTTATGACAATCAATCCGCCGGAGCCCATAATGGCACCGTATTCCTGAAGAGTTTCATAATCAACTTCTACATCCAGATGTTCCAGGGGTATGCAGCCTCCGGAAGGTCCACCGAGCTGTGCTGCCTTGAAGTTTTTACCTTCAACCATTCCCCCGCCTATTTCATTGACAATAGAACTCAGTTTTGTTCCAATGGGAACCTCAACACAACCGACATTGTTAATATCACCTGTGATGGAGAATACTTTTGTCCCGGGACTCTTTTCAGTACCGATCCCTTTGAACCAATCGCTGCCCTTTGCAACAATCTGGGAAATATTTGACAGGGTTTCCACATTGTTAAGGATGGTCGGTTTTTCTTTAAGACCTGCTACGGCGGGAAAGGGTGGGCGGGGTCTCGGATTCCCTCTGAAGCCTTCAATTGATCTCATCAGGGCTGTTTCTTCACCGCAGACAAATGCACCTGCCCCTTCATAGACTTCTATATCAAAATCAAAGCCCGTTCCAAGGATATTTTCTCCCAGAAGATTATATTTTTTTGCAGTTTTTATAGCCTTGTTCAGTATTTCAACAGCAAGGGGGTATTCAGCCCTGCAATAGACATAACCCTTATGGGAACCTATTGCCTTACCGGCTATAACCATTCCTTCAAGAATACTGTGGGGATCGCTTTCGAGGACAGATCTGTCCATATAGGCACCTGGATCTCCCTCATCTGCATTACAAAGAACGTATTTTGTACTGTTTTCAGTCTGGGCCGCAAATTTCCATTTTAAACCTGTAGGGAAACCGGCGCCTCCTCTACCTCTTATTCCGGAATCCAGAACAGTTTTCAATATATCTTCTGCTGACATTTCAGAGAGTGCTTTAATCAGCCCCTGATATCCATCCCTTCCAATATAATGTTCAATGTTGTTCGGGTCGATTACTGCTCTGTTCCGCATAACTCTCTGTTTCTGGAGTTTGAAGAACGGGATTTCCTCTATTCCGGGAATACTGCTGTCAAGAACTTTCTGACCGGCAGGAGCTCCTTTGTTTTCAATTCTTTCCTGTATTTCGGCTTCCATTCCTCTGGCAAATGCGAAATCCTTCACAACTGTGCCGGATATAATATGCTCCCTGACAACCCTTTGGACTTTACTCTCATCCATATATTCATAAATGATCGGTTCCTGACCCGGCATTGCCACGGTAATCAATGGTTCTTTAGAACAAATACCGGCACAGCCGGTTTTAATGATTTTTGCTGCCTTGATGTTATTTTCTTTAAGATCTTTTTTCAAAGATTCAAGAACTTCTGTTGCACCGGAAGCGATTCCGCAGGTTCCCATATGAACATAGATCTTTGCTGATTCTTTCTCAGCACCATTTACTATTTTATCTCGAATATCATTAATATCGGATATTGATTTTGTACCCATCTACTTTCCCTTTATAACAAACCTGTTATTTATACTCATCAAGAATGGCATCGACACTGTCAATGCTTACTTTTCCGAATATTTTGCCATCAACTACCAAAATCGGAGCCAGTCCGCATGCTCCAAAACATCTGGCATTCTCATAAGTAAATCTTCCATCTTCTGTGCTTTCGCCAAGTTTAATGTTGTAATCTGCTTCTATTTTTTCGGCGATCTCTTTTCCGCCTTTTACATAACAGGCGGTTCCCATACAGACCTGAATTCTGTGTCTGGCTTTCGCTTCCATTGAGAAATAGGAATAGAACGAGACTACTCCATAAATATGATTAGGAGGAATTCCTGTCTTATTAGAGATCCTTTCCTGTACCGAGACAGGAATATATCCCAGTAGAACCTGAACTTTTTCAAGTAGGGGTATCAATTGCTCTTCATCCGCCCCATGTTTATCTATCAATTTGTCCAGTTCCTGAATTTCCTCCTGTGAAAGAGATTCCTCAATTTCCGGTTTCTTTTCTTTAACCATTTATCTACCACCTGATAAAATATTTTATAAATTGCGATCTTATACGCACTGATCCTCGAAAAGCTCTTTAATATCTGAAAATATCTGCTTTTCATTCTCTAAAGGCTCAATGCTGTCTATTGCTTTTTTTATATTGTCAGAATCATATTTAACACCCTTTAAAGCTCTAGTAAGCTTTTTCCCAAAGGATGTAATAAGTGAATCTGAATAAGTTTTTGTATTGATTATCTTTCCGTCAATTAAATTGAATCCGATTTCAATTTCGCCCCATAAAAATTTATTACTATGAACGGCTTCAAAGGAAGGACTATCTCCATATATCCACTCCCAGGAGGACTGTGTTTTATACATTTTATTGAATGCATCTGAATCATAGGAATGCTCAGTCAGATCAGTTTTACTATCAATCCCGCCATAATGTTTTTCAAAGGACTCTATAATTCTGTCCTTCATACTATGTATAGAGATATCCCTGGATAACTCTTTCAGATTCATAACCCTGGCTCTGACAGAATCAATCCCCTTGGATTCAATTTTCTGTTTCGACGGGGTTAATATCCCGGAAAGAGTAGATAGATTTGAGTCTATTAATAAGGTTCCATGATGATATGATGCCTGGTCGTTTGAAAAAAAAGCATTCCCTGAGAATTTGATATTATTAATTAAAATATCATTCCGGCCTGAAAATATTGCATTGAGACCAAAACTTTTAACTGCATTAATTATGACTGAAAACTGCTTTTCAGTATCGAATAAGCCATTTTCTGTGATAAAGGTATAGTTTAAATTCCCCTTATCATGAAATACAGCACCCCCACCGGACTGACGTCTTGCCAGCTTTATACCACTGTCACGGATCTTACCCACGTCACATTCCTTCCAGGGGTTCTGGTTACTTCCGATAACTACTGAATTATTGTTTTGCCAGAGATAAAGAATGACCTGATTGCTTTTAACATTGGCGGTCAAATACTCTTCGACCGCCAAATTGAACCATGGTTCAAAACTCTTTGATACAAATAAAAGATTATTAGTCTTTTTCAATTTCGGCAATGGAATCACCAACTTTTATGGTTGCACCTTCTGTAACTACTATCTTTTTAATTAAACCGTTGATCTTTGATTTAATAACAGTATTACCCTTAACGGATTCAACCTGCAGAATCTTTTCACCAATCTTTATGGGATCATTTTCCTTTACTGAAATTTTACCGACCTTTCCCTGCTTACCGTTTTTAATAAGCTTATCAAGCTTTACTTTTACTATCATAATTTCTATCCAATTGAGCAAAGAGAGAGGAAAATGTATCTTCCTCTCTCTTAAGATTTTTAATTAAAGTCTTTTTCGAATTCTTCAATGCTGTTCTTCAGTAAGGTGACACTGTAAGCCATTGCAGGACCACCGCCAAAGGCGACAGAGACCATTGCAGCCTGGAGAATCTCATCTTTCTTAGCACCGGCTTCAAGAGCTTTATATGTATGATAAACAATGCAGTACAAACATCTGCTGAATACTGCGATTCCGATACTTATCAGTTCTTTTGTTTTGGGATCAATGGCATCGCCTTCCTTGTATGTAGTTTCCAAAAGATTCATGAAACCTTCTACATTTCCCTGTGTAGATTTCATTTCTCCGAATTCACCAAGGCCGTTTACAAAATCATTTAACATTTCTCTGGGGTTGTCTGACATCCTATTATACTTCCTATATCCTAAAATTTATTGATACATGCAAATATCTTACAAGTACGTAATATAATTAGCCGTGACAAAGTTTCTGCAATATCAATGACATCACGTTATTCCTAAAAAAAGCATGCGTCAAGACTAAAAATGAAATTAAAAATAATTATTTATCGATTTAAATTTTTCTATTTTAATCATAATTAAATCGGTACTAATATTCCTTTTTTGGAATTTTTTTTATTCAATTATTGCTGTTATTCCAGTGAATATAAAACGGTAAATATCAATATTTTTATAATACAAAAATAATAATATTTTTAATGTGATGTATTACGGATCATCTATTGTATTTAATTTGAACTCAGATAAAATCAATATGAAAGTTATAAGAATAAAATAGTATATATAATAGATAATTTCTGTTATATTAATAATAATTAATTTGATTTTATAAGTGATAAAAAAGATGGTATATAAATGCGTGAATCACTATGAAATACATCATATCTCAATATGTTATCAATTTATTACCCATTTTTAAACAAATAAAAT
>NZ_QQPQ01000064.1 GCF_003346715.1 Oceanispirochaeta sp. M1 | reverse complement strand
AATTGACTCTATGATTTTCCATTGGTCGTCAGTTGGTAATGCAGTGTGTTCACATTCTGCAGAGCTGACTGTCGAGTGGTGGAAACCAAGCTTGTCAGGTGGTGGAAGTGCTGGCGGGCGGGTAACATTATGGAATCCTGAAATGAAAAACATGTTCCTGAAATCAGAGAGTGATGTATTAGATGAACCTTTATCCACCGTGTTTGATGTAGAAACGATAAAGAGGCACAGCAGAGCAGTCAGTGAAATCCAGAAAACAGGACTCTATTATGATTTTCCGGCAGAGTATATTCAAATAGGCTCAGAGATGCGCTGCTTTCATACAATTCTTGCTGCAATTGAAAATGATACAAATGAAATTCCAAGAAGTTTTCTTGGAATAATGACAGATGTTACTGAGAAGATTAAAAGTGATCTCAAGCTGAAACGATACCAGAAGGAACTTCAGATTGCACTTAAATCAACTTCTGAAGAATTGAATGATACTACAGCAATGTTTATGTCCATTATGGAGAGTTCCTATGGTATAGACATCTTTTCATTGAATAATGATCGTGAGTATCTTGTATTCAATGCTCACCACAAGCTGATGATTCAAAAAAATTATGGCATCGAAATCGAGACCGGTCAATCATTTATCCCCATATTGCAGTGGATGCAAAATAAAAGTTTCAATCGTTTAATCAATGATGCTCTCAATGGAAAAAACTCCGTTACAGACATCCAGATTAAGAAGCCCGATGATTCTATAATTTACATGGATGCTATCTTTTCACCTCTTATATCGAATGAAACAGTAATTGGCATCACTGTTGTTGCTTTAGAGACAACGAACATAAGAGAGCTGGAACAGAAAGCTTCTACTTTTATGAAGATTGCTGAAAGTGCTGATTATGGAGTATTACTGACGGACAACCATTACAACATTCAATTTATCAATCAGTTTATGCTGAATACCCTTAAAATAGGAGATGAAAATCCTTTAGGTAGAAATTTTAAAGATTATATAGCAGATGATCAGTTTGAAAGAATCAACTTATTTACACAATCCAGCTTGAATAAGATGAAAACCAGCCAGGTTGAAGTTGATTTTAATTCATCCTCAAATACAAAGACTTCCTTGTTAATGACAATAAGCGGTTACGAAGACATGAATGGTAATTATGGTGGAATATCCTTTACCTGTCTGGATATTACTCCAATGAAAGAAGCAAGGATTGCCCTGGAGGAAGCCAGGAATAAAGCAGAAAGGGCATCTCTGATGAAAAGTTCATTTGTTGCTAATATGAGCCACGAAATAAGAACTCCCCTAAATGCGATTCTTGGATTTAGTAAACTGCTGGAAGACAAAGTATCTAACCCGGAATATGTGAATTACTTAAAAAATATCTTGTCCAGTGGTGAAATATTAAGAGATCTGATAAATGATATATTGGATTTTTCCAAAATCGAAGCCGGTAAAATGGATATGAATCCAGAACAATGCAATATTTTTGACTTATTTCAAGAATTGTTTTCCTTGTTTAATTTGAAAGCTGGTGAGAAAAAACTTGAATTTGAAATCATGTCTAAAGGAAATCTAAGTGAGTTTATTTTGGTAGATTCACTGAGGCTTAGACAGGTCCTCATAAATCTTCTGAGTAATGCATTGAAATTCACTCACTGGGGTTTTATCCATGTCAGTGTAGAGCTGAGCAATGAGCAGTTGATCGTTGAATTTCGGGACTCGGGAATAGGTATATCAGTTAAGAGTCTTGATGATATTTTCAACCCCTTTGAACAACAGGAAAAGCAGGATGCCAGAGAGTTTGAAGGAACAGGTCTTGGCCTCAGTATCATTAGAAAACTATTGGAATTAATGGGAGGAACAATTGAAGCAACTAGTGAAGTCTGGAAGGGAAGTACTTTTACACTACGTTTGCCAACGGAATATGATAAGAATACCCAAAATAAGTCATTTCATTATCGAAAAGATCCTGAAACTCAGGCTGAACCAATTATCTGCTGCACAGAAGAGTTCTTTTTAAGTGATGAATTAAAAAAATCAGGACACAAATATAATATAGATTTTTTACCTCTTAATAAAAATGATCTGAAACAAAGCAGACTTTCCCGGAATACTGTACTGTTATTTTCTCATGAAACTGTAACTATTGAATTTGATGGGCTTATTCCCATTTCCCTCATGAATAACACTGAACTGAAAAAGTGTAACAAAAAACCTGATTTTTATTTTATCAGAGATGACATAGAATCGGATAAGGCTGCCGCTATGGTCCATTCGATTTATCAATTAGAGAAAAATAGAAGCAAAGGCCTTCAAATTAGATTTGATAGACTTGATATGGAGGACAGAAAAATTTTACAGAAGGCAGTAAATAGTCAGAATTTTAATGATATAGAAGATGCTTTACCCTTTTTGAGAAAAGGTGGGAAAGAAAGTGTGCAGCTGGCTGATCAATTGAAAGAATGTATCGATTTTTTTGACATTCCTTTATTGAAAAAATTGCTAAAGCAAATTGATATAACACTATCCAAAGGAAATAAGAATGACTAAGAAAAAAATTCTAATTGTGGATGATACCTTAGCTAATTTACAGCTACTCGGTTCAATTTTGAAAGATCTGTATTCCCTAAGTTTTTGTTCTCATGGAAAAGAAGCCTTAGATCTTCTTGAGAAAGATCAACCTGATCTTATACTTCTGGATATCATGATGCCCGATATGGATGGATTTGAATTATGCACAATTATTAGAACGAGTGAAAGAACATCACAGATTCCAATAGTATTTTTATCAGCCAAAAACGATCGCGAAAGTGTAATAAAAGGGATGAGTTTGGGTGCTCAGGATTATATTGTGAAACCATTTCTTCCTGAAGAGGTACTTTATAGAATCAAACTTCAGTTTCCAAAAAAGAATGTTCCCAGGCTCAGTGAAAATGCTCGCAGCATAAACAACACCAGTAAAGTTTTTCTATATAACAGGATGAGAAATATGCAAACCTGTCTTGAAAGTAAAGATGAGAAATATGCAGATACTCTTTCCTCCATTGAAGAAGATCTTGATCCTCTGGTTTCACTAATTCCGGATTTGTTAATTTATACAAAAGAACTTGAAGAATTTATTCTTCAAATAAATCTTAAAAAACCAGATCAAATAAAAGAACTTGAAGAGATCCAGAAAAGAAGAGTTAATCCGGAGTTAACATCAGGGATTCACACTCTTCATGAAAATCTTCAAGATTGCCAATTCAGAATCATTGATGTCATTAATGAGTTAAATCCTGGAAAATCCCTCAAGATTAAAAGTGAAATACCCAGCCTTAAAAAATTATTAATTGAATTGATAGAAAGAATTGACAATAAAGTTGAGTTGAAATGGAAACTCGAAAATGATTTAATGCTCCCCTTTGAGAAGGTCCATTTGATTCAGATACTTCTCTCCCTATTTGATAACTCCTATGATGCAATGAAGGAAGAAAACTCGTCTTGTTCCCTGGAAGTTGAAATTAAAAACTGGAAGCTTATTTTCACGGTGGAAGATAACGGGCCGGGTATACCGGAAGATGCATTTGAGACTATATTTGAACTAGGTTTTAGTTCAAAAACTGAAAGGATAGGATATGGATTGCATGCCGTAGAATTGATAGTAGAAAACCATTTTTACGGAAAGATTATGATACCATATCCAGATAAAGGGATTATTCAAATAGAAATCCCTCTCAGTTGAATTTCATTGCTTGTCTGATTGGGGTGAAACAGCACCAGAGGGTTGATCCCCGGAGCAATGACGATGGCAAAAAAGAGTTGATTTTCTGGAATGGATATGAGAGCCTTTGCGGAGGTAGAAAAATGAAAGCACCTGGGTTTCATTATGATATCAAAGACAGGAGAATCTCCAATGAAAGATGAAACTATCATTCAGGACAGCCCTGTTGGCAGACGTCTGAAAAATGTAGGTAAGAAAAACATCCGCTGTCTCCTGTTCAATGGCAAAGAGATAAAAGTTACAAGCCGTATGACCATAGGCAGAGATAAAAAAAACAGCTTTGTCATAGAAGACGGTATGGTCAGCCGCTTTCACATAGAGATACAGCAAGTCCGCGGAAGTTATTTCATTCAGGACAGGAACAGCAGCAACGGTACCTGGATCAATGGAAAGAAGATAACTGCGGGTAAATATATCAAACTTAAACAGGGAGATACCCTCAGGATCGGCGGCAGAATAGAAATGACAATGATCTGATTCTTTACAAGCTTTTCTCTAAGGTATATTTTATCTCATAGTGCATAATCCCATCAAAGGAAGTTCAATGAAAATTAATCGTTATGTATGGAAGACAATGAGTCCTCTGGACAGAGAAAAACTTTATTCCCGTTCCGAGATTAATATAAAGGATGTTTCCGAATCTGTTGAAAAGATCATCAGGGATGTCCGTGAAAAAGGCGATGCCGCACTCCTGGATTACAACCATAGGTTCGACGGGACTCCTGTCAACATGAATCTGAGAGTCAGTAAAGAAGAATTTGACAGGGCAGCAACCCTGATTTCCGATGACGTAAAGGATGCACTTGAATACTCCATCGACAATGTGAGGCGTTTTCATCTGACACAGAAACCTGAAGCTATGTCCATGATTGAAATACAGCCGGGACTTCTTGCAGGAGAAAAGGCTATTCCTCTCGATTCTGCCGGTCTTTATGTACCCCGAGGACGGGGGAATTTTCCCTCAATGCTTTATATGCTTGCAGTTCCCGCGGTGGTTGCAGGTGTAAAAAGAGTTTGTGTAGTCACCCCTCCGGATAAGGAGGGGAATGTTGATCCGGCATGTCTTTATGCCGCCCGCCTCTGCGGTGTTGAAGAAGTTTATAAGGTCGGCGGAGCTCAGGCTATAGCAGCTCTGGCTTATGGTACTGAAAGCATTGCCAGGGTACATAAACTCAGCGGTCCGGGCAGCATGTATGTAGCCGCCGCAAAAAGACTGCTCTTCGGTCAGGTAGATGTGGGACTCCCCGCAGGCCCTTCCGAGTCCATTGTTATAGCAGACGGTTCTGCTGATCCCCGTAAAGTTGCTCTGGATTTGATGATTGAGGCAGAACATGGTTCCGATTCGGCTGCCCTTCTTATAACCGACAGTAAAGTCTGTGCCGATGCCTGTGAAAAAGAGATCAGATCCCTTACAAAGGCCCTGCCTGAACCTCGCAAAACCTTTGTTGAAGATGTCATGAAGGGCTATGGTGGTATTATTCTAACTGATTCGGTAGAAGATTCTGCAGAAGTTGCCAACCTCTTTGCAACAGAACATCTTCAAATTCAGACAGCCGAACCTTTTCAGATACTCAATATGATCCGTCATGCAGGTGAAATTCTACTTGGAGACAATACACCCTTCTCTATCGCTAATTATGCGGTGGGTCCTAATGCAGTACTTCCCACTGGCGGAAATGCGCGGACATGGTCTGCCGTATCGGTAAGAGATTTTATCAAATATTCATCAGTTATTTACTCAGATGAAACAGCATTAAAGGAGATCTCTTCACGAGTTGAATGTCTCGCTGATTATGAAGGATTTACCACACACGGGGATGCCCTGAGGAAGCGGAGATAATTCTGCATGTTACAAAAATTCGTTGATATCGATGAAGCCTTTGCCTGGATAGAGTCTTTCACTAATTTAGAGAAAGATGCTAAAGAGAGAAAAAGTCATTATCGACCGGAGAGAATGGCTGAGGTCCTGGAACATTTCGGGAACCCCCATCTGGCCTGTCGTGTTATTCATACTGCCGGGTCCAAGGGCAAGGGTTCGACATCCGTACTCCTGGCATCCGGGCTGAGTCAGAATGGATGGAAAACAGGACTCTATACTTCTCCCCATGTGCTTCATTACAGAGAGAGGATTCAGATAGATTCCTCACCCCTTGAGGATCAGAAGTATATTGACTGCATCAGTTTCATTAAAGAGAAGCTGGATATCCGGCTTCCCGGCGGAACCGAACCCACGACCTTCGAACTTCTCACTCTGCTGGCCTTTCAGCTTTTTAAAGAAGAGAACTGTGATTTTTGTGTTATAGAAACCGGTCTGGGAGGGCGCCTGGATGCCACTAATGCGGTAAAACCTGAAGCTTCGGTGCTTACACCCATTGAGCTTGAACACACTCAGTGGCTGGGTGATACTCTTGAAGCTATTGCCGGCGAAAAAGCGGGTATCATAAAGCCGGATACTCCGGTTTTTTCAGCCCCTCAGAAAGCAGAGGTTGAATCTGTATTCCGACAGAAGGCCTCGGAACAGAATGCCCCCTTCCAGATTCTGAATGAACAGATTAAAAATATAGAAAGCACAGTAAGCTCTGAAGGAACTTCCTATGCAATTGAATATAAAGATGGAAGAAATGTAGTGGGAAAGCTCAAACTCCCGGGTCATATACAGGCCTGGAATGCAGCATTGGCCCTCAACGTATTAACTACACTTTATCCTGAGGTTGATGAGCCGATATGGCTTGAAGGTTTTGCAAAAGCCAGTCTGCCTGGAAGGATGGAGATTCTCTCAAAGGATCCTCTTATTGTTCTTGATGGTTCCCATACTCCCTGCTCTGTAACCCTGGCACTTGAGAGCTTTCGTTCAATTTCAAATGAAACTGCTGATAAAATACTGCTCTTTGCCTGTCAGGATGATAAAGATGCCGAAACAATGGCCGGTATTCTCAGCAGTGCATTTTCAAAGATTGTGATTACCACTCCGGGATTTTTCAAAAAAAGCAGTCCTGAGCGTGTCTATAAGGCCTTTTCCTCTATCAGGAAGGGCTGTATTCTGGAAGAAGATCCAGGAGAAGCATTAAAATCAGTATTGTCAGAAGAGATGGATGTCCTGATTATGGGCTCCTTTATACTGGCCGGTGCAGTAAAAAAATTATATGGAGTTCAATGATGACAGATCCCCGACTTGAAAAACTGGCAGACTCTCTGGTCAACTATGCCACTGAGCTTAAAAAGGGTGAAAAAGTCCTTATAAATATGAATGGAGATCAGTCGGAACAACTGGTATCTGCTGTAATAAAAAAAGTTTATGAAGCAGGGGCTATTCCCTTTCTGAATCATACCAATCCCCGTTTGCTCCGGGGGCTCTTATTAAATGCCACAGAAGAACAGATGGATATTATGGCCGAGTCCGATCGCCTTCTGATGAGTCATATGGATGCCTTTATAGGAATAGGCAGCACCAGGAACCCTTCCGAAACCAGTGATGTTCCCGGTGACAGAATGAAGATTTATATGGAGAAATATGTCACTCCTGTCCATATGGAAGAGCGGGTGAAGAATACACGCTGGGTAGTTCTCCGCTACCCTACAAACTCAATGGCACAGTCCTCAGGCCGAAGCCTTGAAGGTTTCGAAGACTTTTATTTCCAGGTCTGCAACCTGGATTATGCCAAAATGTCCAAAGCCATGGATAAACTTGTGAAATTGATGGAAGGTACTGATAAGGTCAGGATAACCGGACCAGGTACTGATCTCAGCTTCTCTATAAAGGGTATGAGCGCCATCAAATGTGATGGCAAGGTGAATATTCCCGACGGTGAAGTGTATACAGCGCCTATAAAAGATTCTATTCAGGGAACACTCAGCTACAACTGCCCGGCAGTCTATATGGGATCAACCTACGAGAATATAGTATTCCGCTTTGAAAATGGTAAAATTGTTGAGGCAAAAGCCAATGATACAGAGAAGATTAACAAGGTTCTTGATACCGATGATGGTGCCCGATTTATCGGTGAGTTTGCCATCGGTGTGAATCCTTATATCCTCAACCCCATGAAAAACACTCTTTTTGATGAAAAGATAATGGGAAGTTTCCATTTTACACCAGGGAATGCATATGATAATGCTGATAACGGTAATAAATCCTCTGTCCACTGGGATCTGGTATGTATCCAGACCGAGGAATACGGCGGAGGTCAGATCTATTTTGATGATGTTCTGATAAGGGAAAATGGTCTTTTCATTCACCCGGAACTTCTTGATCTCAACCCGGAGAATTTAAAATAAGAGATGAGTAAAGCCCTAGTGATCAGAAAACACAGTGCCGCCAGGCTGTTTAACTTCCTCTTTCTTCTCCCCTTTATCCTGGCCTACAGAGTACTTCTTGTTCGCTATGACCTTGGAGAGACTCTCTTGTTCACTGCAGGTACTTTACTTGTTCTGATTATAATCATAATAAGTAACCGCCTGGCGTACATCAGTGTATTAGAGAATAAAATGACACTGAACCTCCATTATTATCAAAGCGCAGAGATTCATGATCTAAACAGAATAACTCTGGTGGAACCACTGGGCAGACACAGCTGCAGGATACATTCCAGAGATTTTAAACCTGTACGCTTAAGTATGAATCCCCATGATCTTAAAAAATTACTTAAATTATTCTCTGAAAAGGAAATCAAAATAAAAAAGATATGAAAAAACTATTACTCCTGATCCTGCCGGTTTTGATGATCTCCTGTTCAGGAAAATCAATAGAAGAACTGGATGAGACTGTTAGACATCAATACAGCGATGAAAGCTCTCGAATAAGCATAGCCGATCTGATAGATAATAACATTGAAGCGGAAAGAAAAATTCGAATATCTGGAAATCAGAAATCTACGGAAGCCCTTGAGCTGATGAAATTTATGATGCCCCTCCTCCATGACAGAAATAAATTAAATATATCG
This sequence comes from Oceanispirochaeta sp. M1, assembly GCF_003346715.1. NCBI lineage: Bacteria > Pseudomonadati > Spirochaetota > Spirochaetia > Spirochaetales > Spirochaetaceae > Oceanispirochaeta > Oceanispirochaeta sp. M1. The sequence continues at coordinate 8,258 of NZ_QQPQ01000064.1, read as the reverse complement.
TTCTGGTTTCTAGATGGATGCAATGATTCAGAAATTGCAGCATTTTTAAAGAAAGAAGAAGGTGCTCCATCAGCAGAGGATCTTCTTTTTAATACTGATCCCAGAATCACCGGATATCTGGAATATAGAGATTTCCTTCTGGGTATCCAGGATTTCTATCAGAGCCTGAAAGATCCTGAAAATATGACAGTTGGCAATGAAGCTGATTCTTTTGTCCGTTTCACTCTTTTTGATCCTCAGGAAAAAATAGATGACAGAAGTCATTATCTGGTACATTCACCGATTTTAATAGATAACAGAAAATGGGAGCTCCCCTTCCGTGGGCTGCTCTATTTCATGATGATTCATGATTGGCCCCTTGAACACTATTCAGCAATAAATATAAAGGGTTCTTTTCTGGAAGAGTTGTATCTGACCAAGAATGACAAATCAGAAGAACGGACAGCCGGTTCATACCTGGATGCTGTTATTTTGATGGGTTATCCAGAAAACAATAAACCCTTCAGTTCTATAGTCTCATTTATCAATGAAGAGAATATCGCTGATGCTGTAAAATTTTATCCCAGGCAGCTGATCAGAGAGAAAACAAAACCTGCTGCCTATCTGGTGAACAATAAGGTTGATAGAAAGCACAGAAAACTGAGCAGATCCCTGGAAAAACAATATATTAAGATTCTTGGAATGGAACCATATACTGAGGAATAGATCATTTCTGACATATTCAATATAATAATCTTACTATGATACAGATCAACGAAAATTATTCAAAATTACAGGCATCTTATCTTTTTGTAGAGATTGCCAGAAGAGTTGCGGAATTCCAGAGCAAAAATCCTGGAAAAGAACTGATAAAGATGGGCATAGGTGATGTAACCAAACCCCTTCCTGAAGCTTGTTTGAAAGCTTTTCATGAGGGAGTGGATGAACTTGCCTCTGAAGAGAGCTTTAAGGGTTACGGCCCCGAGAAAGGTTACCCCTTTCTGCGTGAAGCCATTGCTGTAAATGATTTTCAGAGCCGTGGTGTATCCATAACTGCAAACGATATTTTTGTCAGCGATGGAGCCAAATGCGATACAGGTAATTTCCAGGAACTATTTTCACTGGATGCAAGGATTGCAGTTCCAGACCCTGTATATCCTGTTTATGTTGATACAAATGTTATGGCAGGACGTTCAGGAGAGGCCGTAGATGGTCGCTATGAAGGTTTCAGCTATCTTGAAGGTAATGAAGAAAATGGTTTTGTTCCTTCTCCTGAAGGTCTGAAAGCTGATCTTATTTATCTGTGCTACCCCAATAACCCCACCGGTGCTGTTGCCAGCAAGGCTCAGCTGCAGGAATGGGTTGATTATGCCATAGCCAATAAAGCACTGATTCTCTTTGATGCAGCCTATGAAGCATTTATCAGAGATGCAGATGTAATACACAGCATCTATGAAATTCCCGGTGCCGAAAAAGTTGCCGTTGAATTCAGAAGCTTCTCCAAAACAGCGGGTTTTACAGGAACAAGATGTGCCTATACCGTTATTCCCACAGAATGTCAGGCTTATGATTCTAAAGGGAATGCACATAATCTGCAGAATTTATGGAACAGAAGACATTCAACCAAATTCAACGGTGTTTCCTACCCCGTTCAGAAGGCCGCTGCAGCAGTCTACTCGGATGAAGGGAAACAGCAGGTAAAAGCCCTGAGTGATTACTACCTGAATAACGCATCTATCATTCTTGAAAAGATGAAGGAAGCAGGTTTCAGCTGTACAGGTGGAGTGAACTCCCCCTATATCTGGGTCAACACCGGTAGAGACAGCTGGGAAACATTCGACATGATCCTTAACAAGGCTGGAGTTGTACTGACTCCCGGTAGCGGTTTTGGAAATTGCGGTGAAGGTTTTATCCGGATCAGTGCATTCAACAGTCTTGAAAATGTAGAGAAAGCAATGGACAGAATAGTAGAAGCACTTAAATAATATTTATGTGAATTATTATCAGAGCAGCCTGAGGGCTGCTCTTTTTTTATCCTTTTTTATCAATTCAGATTACTGATATACCGAAAATGAAATTAGTAGAAAAATAGAAGGTAATAATATTAATGACAGAGATGAAAGACGGTCCCAATCATGTTACTCTTATAAGCATCTGCATTCTTGTTATCGCAATTAACCTATACAGCTATTTAAACAATAGTATCACTCTTTTTTTTCTGATTATTCAATTATTTTCGGTCTCCTGGATATCAATTTTCATGTCTTCTCATCGCCTGAATATTGCTGGCAGCCTTCCTATGATAATTATCTCCCCTCTAATGGTTCTTCAGTTGAATACTGTTAATTCACTAGTAATATTTCATATTATTCAGGCTCTATTTGCCATTCACTTCCTATTTAAATGCAATATTAAGTTCAGGGATAGAATTATTATGTATGCCCTGTTCCTGGGATCATATATTCTTTCATGTTATCTGCATAAAGGATTTTCTATTCTTGAAATGGCAGCTTACGGCGGAGTCCTTTTACATCTTCTGATCATATCACTGGGTGTTGCAACACATCAGAAAGATGAGATTGAAAAAGAAGCAGATGAACTCAGATCAAAATTGCTTGGCATAAAAGATGAATATAAAGATAAAGAACAGGATCCGCTGATGGGTATATTCAGCAAAAGCGGAGGAATGAAAGTTCTAAAGCAGACAATGAAGTGGTCACAGCGTTATGAGATTCCTCTGACAGTATGCTATATGGAGCTGAATAACAGCCACGAAGATTATATTTACTCTATGACCAGAAGAATCGTCAATAGAGTCAGAGAATCGGATACACTCTTCCGCCTTGGAAAATCAGAAATTCTTCTGATTCTACCGGACTGTCAGAAAAATGATGCGGCTTCCGTCATGAAAAGTATTCAGGAGATTCTCCGGAATGACAGAGAAATGGAAGCTGTTCAGTTCGGTCTTGCAGACTTCAAAGGTGAGCTTAAAACATCTCCCAATGAACTTATAATCAACGCTAATATGGCTATTGCATAATTTTCCTTTTTTTTTCCTCTGCTGTGAGTAATAATTAATGCATGGCTATTAAAAGTGATTTTTCAAGAACAAAGATAATCGGGACCATAGGACCTGCCTGTGAAGATCCTATGGTACTTCAGCAAATGATGGAAGCTGGACTCAATGTTGCAAGAGTGAACTGCTCACATGGTGAACCTGCTGAGCTGATGCGGCTGATCAACTATATCAATGAAACCTCCTCCAGACTTGATTGCCCCCTGCCCATTCTTGCTGACCTGAGTGGTCCTAAAATCAGGCTTGGTGTACTCCCTAATGATATCCCGGTAAAAAAAGGTGATAAAGTTATTCTCTGCAGTAATCCTGATAACAAGGATCCTGGAAAATTCACAGCCGGTTATCCTGGTCTTGCTGATGATATATCTGTGGGTCATAAAATACTGATAGACGACGGGCTGATTCAGCTTCAGGTAAGCAAAGTAAATGCTCCCGATATTGAATGTGAAGTTATGAATGACGGTATCCTGAAATCAAGAAAAGGTATAAACCTCCCGGGTGTTCCAATCAGTCTTTCCGCATTGACAGAAAAAGACAGAAGGGATGTAGCTTTCCTGGCGAAGGCAGAAATAGATTACATAGCTCTCTCCTTTGTTCGAAGAGGAGAAGATATCAGAGAACTGCGGGCTCTATTGAAAGAACAGGGCTGTAATCTTCCCATCATAGCCAAGGTGGAAAAACCTGAGGCAGTGGACGATCTTGAGTCCATCATAGAGGAAGCGGATATTATCATGGTGGCCAGAGGCGACCTTGGTGTTGAAATCCCAACAGAAGATGTCCCTATTGTACAGAAAAAAATTATTGCCATGTGTAACAGTGAAAATAAACCTGTCATCACAGCAACACAGATGCTGGACTCAATGATCACGAATCCCCGTCCCACCAGAGCCGAAGCCTCAGATGTGGCCAATGCGGTCTTTGACGGCACAGATGCAGTTATGCTCAGCGGAGAGACATCGGTTGGACAGTATCCAGTTGAGGTTGTCAGAACGATGAAAAAGATTGTAAAAACTGCAGAACAGAATATGACTGAAGAGCGGCTTGTGACAATGAGGCGCCGTGAAAAACTTAAAACTCATGAAGCGCTGATCTGTCATGCCGCCTGTATGATGGCAGAACAGTCGGATGCCCGGTTTATGGTAGCCATAACCCAGTCCGGACGCACAGCAAGACTCCTCAGTCAGTATAGATCCTCAGTTCCCATCCTGGCATTTACTCAGAATGAAAAGACTATCAGATACTTAAGTATTGTATGGGGTGTAAAAGCTGAAAGAATCATGCATGTGACAGATACTGATAGTACTTTGAAGGAAGCCCTGCATCTTGCAAAGGAGAGAGGATTTGTAGAAGCCGGCGACACAGTAATCTATGCTACCGGAATTCCTCTGCTTGAAAGTAAAACAACAAATATGATCAAGATTGAGAAAATCGAATAATCATTTATAGAGATTAAGGAGCTTAACACCCGCATCTTTTGATACGGTGAGCACCTTATCCAGAGTAATGGGCTTAATCAGATAACCGTCACACTCAAACTGATAGGCATTTTTTACCTGACTCTGATCATCCAGCCCTGAGACCATGATTACCTTGGCAGTCTCTGTGATGCCCCGGCCTACCTCAAATTCTCTAATATACTTGAGCACTTCAAGACCGTTCTGCCCGGGTATAACGATATCAAGATAGATAACCTCATAGGGTGTGTTCTCGGTCCAGGCCAGCTGAAATGCGGTTCTAGCTTCATCTCCGCTGATGGCCACATCGCACTCACAATATGGTCTAAGATATTTAAGCATCAGCTTTCTGCTGATAAAATCATCATCTACTATTAATGCACGCACCGGATGTACCTCTTTAATTCATTATAAGAAAATATATGATACTCAGCAAGAACCTTTATGCAAGTTCTTTCCTGCCTTTTTTCTAGTCTCAAATGCTTTATACAGAAAATACATAAGGGTGCCCGTTCCGGCAACAGCATAGAAGGAGATATCCAGAGAGTACATATCTCCCAGCCATCCCACCACAGGGAAAATCAGTATCATCAGCAGGCTGAAAACCATTGACTGATAACTGAGTATTGTTGCTCTGAACTCTCCTGGTATCAGTTTGTTGATATAATCACTCACAGTCACCATCAGTATTCCTTCAAAGGCTCCAGTGAGAACAAAGAACAGTGCCTTGTATTCAGACAGTGCAACACCCCATAAAGAAACAAGCAGCATAAGGGGCACTATAAAGAGCAGTTTCTCCTCACCGAATCTTTTATCCATCTTTGGAGCAAGAACGGCTGAGAGGCCCGCCAGAAGGCACTGACAGGCAAAAACAATACCCATATACCATTCTGTATAACCGTCAAACTTCCACCAGGTCTGAAGATAAAAGTACTGTGTGGTTGTAAAGACAAAAATGCTCTCTGTGAAAATTATGAGATAGGCTATCCTCGGCTCCTTTCTGATAACAAGAAGGCTGTCCCGGGTCTGCTGCCCTAAAGAGACAAATATTCTACGCAGGAGAGACCCTGTAACAGCCTCCCGGCTCCTTACAACAGGGGGTTCCACCATAAGCATTGCATTGAGAAGAGATAAACCGGAAATTATCAGAACCAGAATGAAAACAAGATCATAATTCCTTGTTGCGATATAACCACCCGATAAAAAAGCGATAATTGCAGCCAGCTGATAGATCAGCTCTTTCTTTCCCCGGATACCCATAAAATCGTCTTCTCTTTTCAGATGGACCAGAGAATCATATACCAGAGCTTCTCCGGCTCCTGACTCCAGGTTATATCCTATAGCAGTCAGCATAAAACCAATGGCCTGGAAAAAAAATGTATGTGACCACCAGAGAAATAACATACTGAGGATAAAGATAATTCGCCCCATAATCCGGCTGTTCCGCCTCCCCCAGAGGTCTGCAACAGCACCTGTAGGGACTTCCATCAAAAAGGAGGTTCCATGGAAAATGCCTTCCAGCATACCCAGTTCCAATAGTGAAAATCCACGCAGGGAAAGCCAGATCATCCACAGGGCATGCATCAGGTTGAGGCTGTTTAAGAATGTAAAGGAATAATCAAGGCCGATATTCCGGCCGATACGCTGGTTCATAAAAATACTCCGCTTCCATAAATAAAATTCACCCTTTCCTCCGGACAGAAGGCAAAGGTTTAATGTATTTAAAGATTCTGCGGTTTCTTAAGCGATCTCAGCTTCTATGGAACCAGTTTAGAATCAAATCCCGACATTGCAGGTTTTGAAATCATATTATTGCAGAAATAATAATATGTCAAATGCTATGGTGCTGCAGGATTTCCACCTGTTTCATATTTTTATTGGGATAAAACAAACGATTATTTTTGAAAAAATGAAAGTATAAAAAGAAAATAATCTCGTCATTGACCGGAAAATCACTGATTTTGTATGAGAAAAACCATTAATAATAAACCCTGGAAAAACTGATTATCATGAGCAGAATACAGGCAAATAAACTGCATTTGATACAAACCATCATGACTGCTTTCTAATAATAAATACAGCTATAAAAACAAAATATAATTAGTCGATCACTTTTCTTAAAAAGAATCTAGATTGATCTGCAATTATAAATTTCTTATGTACTATAAATATGTTCTATTTGTATTTTTTTTATTTACATAATTATATGTTTCGACTGAAAAACATTGTTGATCTATCTTCAAAAATATAGATTCGGATCTCATCAAGGGCCGTGATTCCTGTTTTATTATTTCTAAAAAACAATGTTCAGTTGTTAAATTCATAATCACTGAATAATAAAAGATAATATATATTGTTTATTTTGAAGTTTAAATGATGTATCACTAATTAAGTAACCAACTTTTCAATAGATACTTCAAAGATACTAATTGAAAAAAATAAACACTTATCTATGGATTATCTGTTTTAATTAAATTTCATTAATGTTCAGTTTTAATTTATATTATACATTCTACAATTCATTGTTTATTAACTGATTAACAGCACAATGTTTGACTTAAAAAAGACCTTTCAGCATCATTGCTGTCAACCATAAACCACCTCCATTCATCAAGTACTATAGCTCTGAATATTTCAAAAGAACACACTTTAGTAGAACATAATATTTTTAAATAAACCCATTTATATACTGGGTAATTTAAAGCGGACTATCTTCTTCAGCTCATAAATATGACAGAATATCCCTTATAAGATCCCACACTGTAATAAGAGAAAGTCTATCAATGTTTGTATCAATATTTGAATCAATTTCTGCTCTCATATATCCTGCCAAAATATACAAAGACTGATTATTGAAATGAGATTTTATTGAATACCATAAAATGGCTACAGGACAAATCAGATTATTTCTAACGCTGTTAAAGTGAAGATCATTAAAACTAAAAGAACGTCAATCTTTAGATGGTTTACGATCAGCCGTTCAAATACAGGTATCTAGAATCATACCAATAAACATCAATTTTTTTTCTTATTAAATTTTCAAATACTTCAGCTTCTCAGCTAGTCTATTCCATTCTAAAAGGGTCAATGGATGGTTTTTATCCCATTTCAGCCCATAAAATCAGTATTTTCTTACTTCCATACCTGTCAAATTTATTTTTTAACACTCATTGACTGCATCAGTTCCGGCATTAAGTTTCTCGATGCCTCTCTCTTATTTTTTTCACTGCTCCTATTCATCCTGATCTTTATAAGTACTCCAATATATTTCAGTCAGGAAGTACCAATTTTCTTAATATTTTCCATTTATTCTAAAAGATCAAGTTTGTACATAGCCACTTATTGGAATAAATAGATGAGTTTAATCATCATCTATCGCAAATTATCCCCCGGCCGAAAGACCAGGAGACCCGTGCAAATGGAATCAATTTTAGGAATACTGATCTATTCCTTAATAGTGATTATTAGACTTTATATTTATACCTAAAAACATAACTCATAAAATCAATAGTACTGAAAATATATAATAAAATCTAATACTTACATATTCATCTATTTTTTGATTAAATAAATATTTATTATAATATTCAATACTTATATTTTTTCTTATATTTATCTCTTTTAAAATATAAATTGAATCAATATAAAATCATTAAAATATGGTTTTCCACCATTGAACACTTCTACGATTAAATCCAGGAAATGTATCTGAAAATTTAATTATTGCGTTCAGATTTAAGTATTTATTG
>NZ_QQPQ01000063.1 GCF_003346715.1 Oceanispirochaeta sp. M1 | reverse complement strand
ACGTTGTTTACCTAAATCCATCTGCAGATACAAGGATTAAAATAAAAGCAGAAAAAGAAAGGAAATTCGCCAGTTAAATTTTATCATTATTTCAAAGAGCACACTTCAACTATGTTGACATATTCCGATCCATTCCTATTAGTTTTTGTGTTTTTTTTGCCATGGCGAACTCCGGTTATATGATGTATACGTTTAATGTAAACCAACATTCAAAAATGCACAAAACAAAAAAAACATTTACTGATAAAAAAATACATTGTTTGAACATATGCTATTATTCAATCTGAGATTTCTTCATATAAATAAAAAGGACTTCTATGGACAATAATCTGACACCGAAAAGAAGTAAAATAAACTTTAAGAAATGGTATGACTTCATAATGCTTTTCCTAATTATATATGTACTAGGTCAGTTAGCTATCGAAATCATAGTACCTTTCAGGGAATCGACTTCTCTTATATTGTCCCGAATAGATTTTACAATTTGCATCATATTCTTAACTGATTGGTTTTACTTTCTCTTTAAATCTGAAAGTAAGAAACTGTATATTAAGAAAAACTGGATAGGTCTTTTAGCATCAATTCCATTCACTCAGATTCTAAGACCATTAAGATTCTTCCGGTTGTTTAGAATAGCAAAGTCGTTTCGCCTTCTCAAAGGTCTTAGAGGAGCTTCTCCTTTATTCAGGTTCCTTCTTAAGAATAAATCCAGATCTGCTCTTTCGATTTATCTTTTCTTAACAACCATCATCTATTCATATTGTTCTCTTGGAATGTATAACTTTGAAAAAGGAATCAATGAAAGTATCAATGGATTTCCTGATGTATTATGGATGAGTTTTACAACACTTACTTCTGTTGGATATGGAGATATTTACCCAGTAACAGGAGGTGGAAGAATTATGGCAGCTATTCTTGTTATAACAGGTATGGGATTATTCTCCCTTCTTACAGCTGAATTTGCAACTCTGATTCTTTCATTTACAAAAACAGGAAATGAGAATAAAACTCTTGAAGAGATTCCCAAATGACCATCCTCAAAACACCGAAAGGAATATCCAACAGAATCACAAAAATCCGCTCCTAGCTCTCAGCCTTCAAACGGGAGTACGGAGGTCATAATGATTCCGGCGGTGCCAGGTAACTACCTCCTCCCTCAACTACTCTGGGAGGAGATGCATGAAAAAATCCCTCATTCTTCCAATTAAGAACAACCATCCTTCCCAGAATATTCCGCGGTGAGGGTTCTGGAAGCCATAATTGAGGATGACTTGACCTAGATTCGAAAAAGGAATTAATCAGATAAGTTTAAGACTGTGTTGAACCGACACATCCAGATTAATAAGGAATTGAAAGGGATACCTGTCGGAGATAGGCGGAGTGCTTTGGTGCATGAACTGTATAGAATTCTGGATGGGTGGCGGTAATGTGGAAGAAATTACGCATTAAAATTTGAACTTATTGAAGAGGTTCAAATACCCAATCCGTAATAACAATACCAGTCGGCTCATCAAAAGCATCAAATGCCAAAGAACCTATACTCTGATTATTGATTCCATTTGAGTATATAAATTTCAATTTCTGGGGATCCACATAACCTTCAGAGATTCTAGAAGCAGCATCATTTGTTACTAAATAATAATCAGTATCATTAAAAAAACCGTATAATTCAAACCCTTCACCTCTTGGCCAATCTTCATTATCTTGTGAAAAGTAATCAGTATCTAAAAAATCTCCTGGTTCAAAGGAAAACTCATATCCCAACTCGACCTCTTCAATCATGACTCTTCCTACAGTTTTATTATCTGCAGAAGACTTATCAGTTATTCCTACAAAATGCTGAATGGCCATTCCCGTTGGAACACTTATATTTCTTATACATTTAGTATATGTAAAATCATTTGTTTCAATAATTTCTATTGATGCGGAACTATCTGAATCATCTAGATTAGGAAAGATGCAAATAGTATGGGTAAAGTCTTCAGTCTCTTTTATCTGGAGGTATAATTGGGATTCATTCCCATCTGGAGAAGAGATAATAACTTCGATTTGAGTGTAATTATCATTACTTCTTATGATTGTACCATTATTATAATTAGAAATAATGATCTCATGTGTGAATATTGGATCATCAATTTCTATCCACTCCCCATCAATAGTATCAGAAAGAGCTTTAGCATCATCAATCATTTTCTGGAAATGTTCATCAACATTATTGTTAAAGTTATTTGTGTCTTCATGGATAATAATGAATTGATCATATGCAGTGATTTGTTCTTGTGTTATTGAAGACCTTCCAATAATTCTACCAGATAGATTCTCATAGTTGCCAGATATTGGGGTAGGTACTTTAGGAATGATGATATCATCTGAATGATAAAAAGGAGAGTCTGTAATAGAATCCTCAGTAGTACATGACAAAATAAAAACCAATAATAGAATTATTAAAAGTGCATTTTTTTTCACGATGATAGATCCTAAACAGCAATAATTTTTAAGAAAAATTGTATCATATTTTTAATTTTATGACAGACATTCTTTCCAGATAATAGTTCCATACTCCATAACGGTTACTATGACATACAAAAATAGATATCTTATGTAATACAACTTGTTAATTCAGTATAACCCACATCTCAACACCTAGGGTAAACCCTAGGTCCCAAAACCAATCCCTTCCTTCACACTAATACCTATACCACCTGAGGGAGAAAATACCATGACCATAAAAGTCATTATCAAAGGCAAGGAAATAAAAATGACCCGCAAGGAATTCCTGCGCCTCTACGGTAATCGTAAATACACCCGCTACAACACCAAAATTAAGAATATACAATGTCAAAATTAACCTTGATTTCTACCCAGGAGGTCACTGAGTTATTGAGTACCGACTCGACTGATGAAAGTATGGTAACACTCTTATCATTCTCCGTCACTACAGAAATTGAAAAATACTGTAGCCGCATTCTGGTGAGCCGGGAAATATCTGAATTTCACAGCGGCTATGCCTCCAATTCCATCAGCAGCAAAGAGTATCCCGTGACGGATTTTTCCTCACTCCAGATCAAGGACAACTCCAATATTGATTATCAAACCATCAGCCCTGAGCTATACGGCACAACCCCCTCGCCCGGAGAATCTTCTGACTCCATAGAAGTGGAACTAATCAACGGTTATCTCTTCCCCCGGGGAAAAAACAATATCAGGCTGACCTATACCGCTGGTTACCTTCCCGATGACATTCCTCAGGATCTCAAGATGGCCTTCTGTGAAATCTTAAGCTGGATGCTCAAGCGATTGAAGGCCAGGCAGATTGGCGTGAACACCCTGGTCCGGGCCAAGAATCAGACAGGTCCCCTGCTCTATGACCCCAATATCCCCGAACATGCCCGTCAAATCCTCGATTCCTACAGAAGAAAGGGGTTTTAAATGGAAATTATCCTTATTCCCGAAGAAGAGATCTATCTTGCCCTTTACACAGCCCTATCAGAAACCTTCCCCAAATTAGTTGAGCAATGTAACGCCGCCCGGGGTGCCAACTGGATCAAGCCCTTTGCCTCCATCCTCGATACGGGAGAGAGTTTTGATCTGAAACCTCTCCCCCTGGTGGAACTGAAACTTGAAGAAGTTAAACGGAAAAGCAGCGATCCCTTTGTAGAGCAATGCACATACCTTCTCACCCTGAACTGCCGCTTTGAGCGGAGCAGTCCCACCCACACTGCCTACCGTTATGCCTACCTCCTGAAGGAGCTTCTGAAGAGCGATGACCGCCTCAAGGGCCTGGTTGACCGATTCCTCCTGGAAGAGTGCATTTATTCTCCTCTTATCCCCCAGGATGGCATGGGTTATCCCGAGGTCGAGTATAAGATTATCCTCTACCGGGATGAGATCAAATGATACGTTTTTACTCCTCTTTTAATAATGAACATTTTCGGTCCCTGGTCTCAATTAGAGAGAGTCTGCAGTTCAGGGAGAAGATCAAGGTTCTCCGTCCCACGGGGAACAGTCTCCTCAGCCCGGGGGTAATCAAGCTGGGTCATGAGATAACGGGGACCATCACATTCCGTCTGAACCGGGACACCCTTCCGTCTCTCCTTTTTCTTATCACCGGCCTGGTCTCGGCCTCGGACCATCTGGGACAGAGTCACGGCCTCTTCTTCCATGATCTTGAATCTTCCCCCCGGGCAGCAAAGCCCCTCTCCCTGATTCAAAAGATTGGAGAGAGCCTCTACATCCTGGAAGATCTGGAACTGCTTGAATTCAAGCTGGCAGGATGCCGCCGGGAAGCCGTGTATCTGACCCTTCATCTTCTGGGGACTCAGCCCCGGATTTTTTCTTTCGGCAAGGAGGGGGCTCCCTCTGTTCCCGACCAGGGATTTCTGAAACTGGAAGGGGATGAAATAAAAGCCAATGAGATTCCTCTCCCCGATCTGGCCGCCTTTTCTCTTTCTGGAAAATTCAGTGACAGCCGGAAGATCCATGAGCTCATGATCCGCCGCAAGGATCAGATCACAACCGATTATTCGTTGATGCGGCAGCGTCTCTCCTTCCAGATGATCCTCTGTTCCCGGGACAGCTATGAGCCGGACCAGAGAGTCCGTTGTGAAATCACAATTGACCAGGCAATCTACCGGGGAGAAGAGAGCTTCCCCGACAATAAGGGGATCTGGGGCCGGGAGTTTCGCTATACCATAATCGGCCCTGTTAAGATCCGGGTCTTCACTCATCTGGACCTTGAAGGGAGCACCCTCTAATGGCCTTCTTTACCCTGGACCCTGCCCTGCAGGAGAGCCTGGATCAGAAGACTGATCCCATACTTATAATCCTTGAAATAGCAGATGACTCGGGTTCCTTTATCAGACTCCCGGGTGATGCCCTGGAGAAGGGGCTCTTCCACAGTTACAAGGACTCCCTGGGGGGCTACTGTGTCCTGGCAAAGATCAGCTTTTCCGATAAAAACAATCTCCTTGCCGGACTCTCCGGGCAGAACAGATGCTTCCGGATTCTCTTCTCCTCGGGAGACTGTGGCCTCTTTCTCCAGCGCTTCACCCTACAGGCCAATGACAAGGGTTTTATCAGAACAAGACGAGGCGGAGAGACTCAGATTGATGTCACCCTGGAAGACGCCCCCTCCCGGATTAAACGCCTGGGCCCCTTAAGAAACTGGGAAGAAAAACAGACCCTCACAGACCTCGTTATGAGTGATAAAAGCCTCCCCGAATCCAGCCTCCTCCATCTTATTGCCGCCAGGGCAGGGATACTCAGCTCTGAAATCGACTGCTCCGAAGTCTCCCTCCCCCTGGTCTATGCCCGGCTGACGGGAAATCCCTGGGAAGAACTCTGTGCCCTGGCCTCCTCCTGCCGGGCTCTGATCGAAGGGGGAATCGACTTCAAGCTTCTCTTCTCATCCTCCCCCTATGAGGAGGACCAGGCTCCTGAAGAGATATCTACCCTCTCAAGGGATCTCTTTTACCAGCTAAGCGAAGAAGATGCCGGAGAACTCAGATCAAACTCTGTGAGGCTCAAGTGGAACCGCCCCGAGAGGCTGGAAGAACAGGTCCTCTGGGAATACGAAGAGCCCCCTGTTGTCTTTGATGCCGGCATGAGCCCCTCCTACCCCTTTCTCCCCGCGGGAGATCGTCCCATTCAGGATGAATCGGTTCCCTACGAAGCCCTCTTTGAGGTGAGGGAAGAGTATAAGAGGCTCCCCGTCCTCTGGGCCGACCAGATCCAGAACCAGGCAGCCGTTGAGGCAGAACTTGTTTTCGAAGCGGATGCCGGAGGATCTGCAGGCCTGAGCATTACGGACTACAGGTCAGAGAGCCAGAAGGCTCTTCTTAATCTGAGCTGCAGCCAGGCCGGATCTCTTAAAAACCTGAGCATCCAGGGAAGACCCATTGTGATGAGAGCCGGCACGGCCTGTTACCTCTCGGATGAAGAGGATATCGCCCTCCACGGCCTAAAGATCAGGCTGGGAGAGAGCCGCTTCTTCTCAGATGCCCCCGTCACAGGAGAGGATAACATCATCAGGAGCCATCCGGAGGACTGGGTAAGACAAGAACTCTCCGACGGGCTCAAGAACAGAAAACGCTACCGGGGAAAAAGTGAGCTGGGTCTCTTTTATGTGAAGGCCGGGGCCCTCTGTAATTTAACCGACGATGATGAATCGGTTCTCTGCCGGGTGGAGGATCTCCTGCTGGATTACCACAAGAGCCGGGGACTGGAATGCCAAATAACACTACTGGAGGAAACAAATGGATAAGGAACTGAAACTGTCGGACAGACCTGTATGGGAGATGAGCTTCCGCTTTCACTTTATAGTGCTGCTTAAGAGGATGATCGCCCTCCCCTCCAAGATGCTGGGATTCAAACCCGCCTGTCTCTACCTGGCGACCTGGCTTCTCATTGAGGACTATATCGGCCCCTGGATCTGGCTGGCCGTGCTGATGATGGTCCTCTTTGGAATAGTGGGACTCAAGGTGGCGGGCAGTATGTTCTCAAAGGAGAAACTATGAGTTTTTTGATCAAGTTGAAGACCTGGGCGACCCGTGCCGCCTTTGTGCTGGCGGGGATTCTGGGAGCTGTGCTGGGAATGACCCTCTGGGGACGAAGCAGTGCAGATCATGAGGACAATGAACAGGAGGAGGGAAAGAGTGCTGAAGATTTCAAGGATGAACAGAGGGAGTTCGAAAGGATGTCCCAGATCCGCGAGGAGAGCCGGGAGGAGATTCTCTCTCTCCCTGATGATGATTTTGACAGGCGTTACCCCTCTGTTCCCCGAGATGCCACCCAGGGAGGAGATCGCTTCGTGGATAGGTGCAAACGCCACTTACAGTCACGAAGAGGTAACACTAATAGTGGAGACGATCATGACCATAGCCCTGGAGGAGATTGAAATTACATCCAGGGAGACGGCCCGGGAAGTGGCCGCCGAGGAAGCCGGCAAGACCGCCTATTACAGGGATCTGGCCCAACGGGAGAGACTGAGAATACTTCAGCTGGAAGAGGAGAATAAGAAGCTCATCCGCCGCTGCTGGATTCTGGGAGGAACCAGTATCGGCATGGGAGGCCTGGCCGGGGGCATCTGGCTTATGAACCGTTAAAAAGGAGGGTTCAATTGAAAGAGAAAATCAGAATGAGAGGAGATGTAAGAGTCCGGGTTATAGGCCCCGACGGCTTTGTCAGATTAAGACGACCAAGTCTTATCCGCCGAATACTGGGACTCCCGGGAAGACCCATGGATCAATGTTTCCATAATGTGGTCACCGCCCAGGGGGATGCCCTTCTGGCAAACCTGGCCGTAGGCGGCGGGATGACAGTCGTGGACAGTGCCAACGGCCATATCGAGGTGGGTACCGGCTGGACCGGACTCTCCCCCAAGGACAATACGGGCTGCAATACTCCCGTGGGAAACCGCCAGGGGATGGACGCCGACTACCCCAAGACAAAGGGACTCTTCGGAGAATCCACGGATGACAAGGCCTGTTACCGGGCCACATTTCCCTCGGGGAGCCTCAGTGCCACGGGGATCGATGAGGCGGCTCTGATGAACGCCTCCGCTGCGGGCGTCTGCCTGGCCTATGCCCAGATTACCCCTGAGGTGAATATCGGAGCCAATGACATCCTCCAGATTGACTGGGAAATAACCTTCTACGGCACTTAAAACAGAGGAGAGACCATGGCGTTTGAATATATCCAGAGTGCCCGGGATACCCCCTGTTCCGTCAGGGCCGAATCCTTTGGGCGGAGCCGGACACCCCTTCTCACTATGAGTAAATGGGGAGAGGAGGCCTCCCTCCTCTTTAAGAGCGGGAACTCGGGAGAAAAAGTCCGGAGGATTGAGAATCATCCAGGAAGGACCGTACTGACCACAGCATCAAGGCAGCATGTCTACCGGCGCCTGGATGGGGGGAACATCGAATACGACATCGTTCTGTCCGGGATCCCCGACTCTCCGGTCTTCAAGATCCCCCTGGAAAAACCCAGGGGGCTTTCTTTTCACCGGCAGGGCATTCGATACGGCCACCTGATGAATGATGAAGTAAGAGGCAGCTATGCGGTCTACTGGAACCGGCGGGACCGGCAGTACAGGACCGGGAAGTTCTGCCACATCTACCGACCCAGGATCATCGATGCCAGGGGCTGCTGGATCTGGGGGGATCTGGATTACGACGGAGACTCCCTTTTTATCACGGTGGATGAGACCTGGCTCAAGAAAGCCTCCTACCCCGTTACCGTTGATCCCCGGTTGGGCTCGGACTCCGTGGGGGCAGGAAGCTATGACTTTATCAACTCTGAGGCGGGGATGCCCTTTGTTGAGATGGGGATGGCCCTGCAGCGTTTAAACCCTGAAACTCCTGTCGCCGGTGGCTGTACCGCCCATTACTACTCCTACAAGAATGACTATGAGGCCGGAGGTTTTGCCGCCCTCTATGACGGCAGTCTGCCGGCAAACCTTGTGAGCAGCGGCGCCCCCTTTATGAACCTGAGGGTTCCCTCTGCAGATGATCCCTCCTGGAAGAGCTCTACTTTTAACATTGCCCAGGAGCAGAACGCCGGGAGTTATCTCTGGTTCGGGCTTCTGGCCAAATACTATTATTATCCCTACTTTGATGAAGTTGACGGAGCCAGCCTGAGAATCCATTATCCCGCCAGCGTCGATGCTCCCCCCGCCACATGCGGCAGCACCACCCTCTACAGCGACATCCTCCTCTCCCAGTACTTCGACTATATAAATCTGACAACCTGGACCTTCAAGGTGGAGGACCGGATCAAACCGGATGAAGAACTCTTTCATGCCGCAGAGTTCCACAGACAGGAAGACACGGGCCTGGGGCTGACCGAAACCTTTACGGCCTCACGGGGACTGCTGAGACTGATCTCCAGCCTGGGAAGCCTCTCGGATACAAAAATCCAAACTGTATTTTATCAGAGGACCCTCAGCGCCCTGGCCGGAGTATCGGAGCTCTTTACCCGCTACTTCTCCTCCTTTATCAAAATAGTCGAAAACTGGGCCGTATGGGATGTGTTTCAGAGTTTCCGCTCCCATGCCTCGGAGGAGCTTGTGATCTACTCCCCCCTCATCCAGTGCCTGGAGCTGAAATCACCCATCTAATTTTCTCATTACAAGAAGAACAAGGAGAGCCAAAAATGAATAAAGTTTATGCCGGGCAGACAAGCCTGTCCCTGAGAGTGTTCACGTCCTGTTCCCTCACGGACACGGAAGCCTGTGAAATCAGATACAGAAAACCCGACGGAACAGAGGGCGCCTTTGCCGCCACCGTCCTGGACAGCCTTGAGGGGCTGATCTCCTACGATGTGGCCGAGGGAGACATAGACCTCCCCGGCTGGTGGGCATTCTGGGCCTGGATTCAGTTTGCCGGAGGCCGACAGGCCCCCGGGGAAGCACAGAGAGTCTTTATCCACAGGGAGGGAGAATAATGGCCGAGAAGATGAAACTTAAAAAAGTGATGGAAAAAATAAGGATCTTCGAGGAAGAGGAGCACTTTGAGATCAAGAAAGCCCTCTACTCAGGTTGTAAATTTACAGAAGAACAGACAAGGATAATGGATCTGATTTTTAAGAATCAGCTTCACGAACATTATGGCCTTCTTACCCTCCTCTATAACTGTTACAGCCAGCTTGAGAGTGAACTCCCCCGGGAAGAGAGGCTCTCGGAGCGCTTCTTTGCTCTTCGATGGGACTCCTACATGAAGGCCTATGCCAAGTGGACAGCACCGAAACAACCCGTACAGGGGATGGAGAAACACCTGGAACGGGAGGCCCTGCGGGTTCTCTCAACCAATATGAATGAGAGGGGAACCGCCTTCTCGGACTTCTTTAACGCCTCCATGATGATCAAGGACTGGGGAGAGGACATCCGCTACTGCAGCCCCTGGAAGAAATGGCTGATATGGGACGGCTGCCACTGGAACATAGATGAACTGAGAGAGATCTACGACATGGGAAAACTGAGCATCGAGGCCATGGTTGAGAAGGCTCCCGAATGCCCCAGTACTGAAGACGGCCTGAACTTGATAGCCCACTCCCGGCGCAGCTCCACCGCCCGTAAGGTGGAGGCCATGCTCAGCACAACAAGCTCTGATCCCCGGATCAGAATTGCTCCGGATGCCCTGGACCAGGATCAGTTTCTCTTTAACTGTGCCAACGGTGTTATAGACCTGAAATCAGGCCGTCTGTCTCCCCATGACAGGGAGAGGATGATCACAAAGTACTCTCCTGTCCCCTACGATGAGGAAGCCCTCTGTCCCCACTGGAAGCAGTTTCTAAAGGATATCTTTAATAACAACAAGGAACTTATCAAGTTTATACAGAGATTCCTGGGATGCTCCCTCACGGGGGACATGTCCTGTCAGTCCATGTTTATCCTCCACGGCACCGGCGCCAACGGCAAGAGTACCTTTATAAACGTAGTGAGCCGCATCATGGGTGACTACGCCACCACAACCCCCACTGAGACCTTTATGCAGAAGAAGGGAGAACAGGCCACCAACGACATAGCACGCCTCAAGGGGGCCCGTTTTGTCACCGCCATGGAGAGTGACGACCACGGCCGCCTAGCAGAGTCTGTGATTAAGAGACTCACGGGAAACGACATGATCAGTGCCCGCTTTCTCTACGGGGAGTACTTCCAGTTTATCCCCACCTTCAAGATCGTCATGGCCACCAACCACAAGCCCCGGATCGGCGGGATGGATCACGCCATCTGGCGGCGGATCAAGCTGATTCCCTTCCTCCAGACCTTCTCCGAAGAGAAGCAGGACAAGAAGCTCACCGGCAAACTGGAGAAGGAGATGCCCGGTATCCTCTCCTGGATGGTCGAGGGCTGCCTCCGCTGGCAGAGAGAGGGACTTGGCAGCGCCGTGGCCATCAGTGATGCCACAGACGAATACAAGACAGAGATGAGTGATGTTCAGATGTTCCTGAGCGAAAAATGCGAGAGGGATGAACTGCAGATGGTCCAGTCCTCTGTGCTCTACAAGGAGTACACAGCCTGGTGTGAGGAGAACCATGAGAGACCCAGGAGCAACAGAAATTTCAGCATAATGCTGAAGGAGTCAGGGATGGATAAGGTGAGGCAGAGCGTCGGGATATTCTGGCTTGGGATAAAAATAAGGAAGGAGAAGCCGTATTAGGGGTGTTAGAGGGTGAAATTTGAACCTTTTGGTCGATATCTATATAAAACATGATCATCTATAATAATTAAATATGAAATCATAATTCAAAAAGTAGGTGATCAATGAAAATACATTTCTTGTCTTTTATCCCCGTAAAAGGAATTCAACTTTGTCTATTACTAATTCTCATTTTGGTACCATCTTTTTCTGAAGATCAAATTGCAATAATGACCAATGGTTCGAAAGTTATTTTACATGATGATGGAACATGGTCAAAATCTGAATCAGAGAGTCCTTCAGAAGACTATGACTTTCGTAAAGTGAAATGGAACATGACAATAGATGAAGTAAAAACCTCTGAATCTTTTAAGTGGGAAGATGGAGGAGACTCTGAATCATATTATATTTATACTGAAATCGATTTTTTAAGTGAAAAGAGCTTGTTAGCTTATTATTTCAATGAGAACAGATTATATCAAGCTCGTTATATTGTCACTCAGAAACATTCAAACAAGACGGATTACTGGCGGGCATACAAAAGATTTGTAGAAGCATTGAAGGGAAAGTATGGTGAGACTGTTGAAAACAATACAGGTGAGCCTATATGGAAAGATGATTTATACAAAGATGATCCATCTGACTGGGGGATGGCTATTTCGGTTGGTGATATGTTGGCTATCGCTTCCTGGGAAACACCTAAAACCAGTATTAGCTCAATTATAAATGGTGACAATTATAAAATCGATCTAAATGTATATTTTGAAGCCAAAGATTTTGAGAAGGTTGAGACTGAAAAAGTAGATGCATTCTGAAAAAATCCAGAAATATCTAATAACATTGATGGACGACTAAATGAGAATCAATCAATGGCTGACTGAATATGAAGTTCTGTTAATGACATCAAAGCTTCATTAGTAGTAATGCCCCTTCTGTCTACTACCCTATTCCAATAAGGTTGAAACTCTATGTTTCAATTTTGATTTTGACTATTTTGTATATAGAGATATTGCACAACAGTTTATTTAAAATAAACAAATATTTAAGAATAGATAGAACACTGAAAAACGGATATAATATATTTGATTAATTCTTTCAATAATGAAAATGGAGACTGAAAGAAATGGAAATCCTAAATAAAAACCCTTATCAGAATGTTATAGATTTTATCGATGTAGCTGTGGATTCAGATGAAATGATGAACTGGCTTATTGACCTGGAGAAACTTCCCAATAATCTGCGGAACGATCATCTTAACAGGATGAGTCGCAAAATGACAGAAAGTAGAGAACCTGAAAAGATTATCGATATTGTGAAATCAATTAATAACCCTAAGGTATTATCTGCTGTAAATCTGGTTATACAAGATGTCTATGATTCAGGGATAAGAACAAAAAAATATCTTAAAAAATGCAACAATGATAACTTCAATGTCCTGATTAGTCTGCTAGCAACATAAAGATTATATTCTAAGATTAAACTTTAATAATGACTATTGATTCATGAGTATTGCAGTGCTAAGGAATATAAAGAGGGCAGAGACTCATATTCCTTGCCTTGAATAACTTTTGAAATATGACTACCGATAAACCAATTTCTGTCTATAAGGAATAAATGAATGAAGGGTCTGCATGACTAATTCAGCAGCTCTATATTTTACTGCAAAGGCTTTCATTCTTAAAAATCATAGATTTCTTGCTTTAAAGATATCTGAGAAAAATGGTGACTCTTGGGAATTACCAGGAGGACGGATGGAGTATGGTGAGAATCTTGAAGAAACCCTTCATAGAGAAATCAAGGAAGAAACAAATCTTGAGATAATTCCAATTCGGATATTGAACTCTTGGTATTTGATTGAAGAGACAAGACAGATCTCCGGAGTCATATATCTCTGTGAGATTAAATCTAATTTGAATACTATTTGAGGTATAAAATGAAAAACACACTAAAAGTATTGCTTCTGTCTCTAATTATTATCTCCTTTTCTAGTTGTTTAAGTGTATTTCATGATAGCTATGATAAGCAAACAGCTATGGAAATGGAGTTCTTAATAATAGATTTTCTGCATTCTGAACCACAACTTGTATCAACATATAAAAATACATTGAGTGAAGGTTCTTATATTTTCATCAAAGATACAATCTTTGGAATGGATGATCCTCTAGGGTTATATTCTCACTTAGAAGAGAGAATGAAAGAGTATATTAGTAGTAACTTATTACATCATGGATTAGTGGAAACCCAGTCCCTAGAAGCTGAATATATTGTGAAGTACAGTTTAGAAACAACAACAGTTCCTGTTTTCAATGATGGTTTCTATAGGCATTCAATATCAATGCATATTTATGACAATGAAGGTATTGAGAATATAAATACCACCAGAGTATATGATTTTCGAGATATGTGGTTTGGTGTTGTTTATATGGAAACGAAATCAAAAAATCTATTTGATAATTTGAATGATATTGTCCCAATGCTATTAAAAGGTTTCCCATCTAATCAAGATACATATAGGGAACAAGCTCTATTCTTATATGAACAAGAGTTGCCTAAACCTTATATAGAAGATCTAAAAAGTAATAAACGTAAACCTTATGATAAATAAAGATCGAGAGGAATAATTAGATAATTAAAACTCTAGAAGAGTTTATTCGGAGCTTCCAGACAATTCTGATGAAAAATATGCCTATCAACACCTCTATTGCTCTTAAAGACTTTACTTAACACCCACACCAAAAATCACTACCGATAACCTTCTGATATGTCTACAACCACATTTTTGTTTACTTAACACAGCCGGCCTTGGATTTATGGATCCAAGGCGTTATATTTAAAGTCTGACGATGTGATAGGTGTTAACCATGCGGCCGTTGGCCCAGTGGTGACCCCTCTTTCCGCATTACTGGGGTACTGTATGACGCAGTACCCTTTTTTTGGCCTCAATGCTGGCCCGTGACTGCATTGTTCAGGTACTTGGAGACACCTAGCACCTATTAGAACTAAAATATCGCAGAGGCAATTCTAGTTTAATGGAATGAAACCACCATTTTGATCTGAGGTAAAAGTCTTATTTGGATGTTCTTTCAAGTAAAACCGTCTCGGTTCTTTATCTTCTTGAATTGGACCACTCATTCCCATAACAACGGCTTGTCGTATAATTCCCTCTTCGACGATTGTTTTTAGAATTCCAGATTCTGGATCAGTCCAGGAATGTTCTACTCTATAAACTCTCTCCATTTGTAATCTCCTATCATAAATATTTTCATAAAAGGTAAACCAACCACAATAAAATGTCAATATATCATTGCTGTGTAAGGATTTATAAACGAGTGTATATCAAGAATAGAAAGAGAGTATTCATTATTTATTCTCATAATAAGAGAGTTTCAATTCCAGAATCTGTAGCATAACAGCCGAATTCCAATTAATTATAAACCTGCATTTTCCCAAAAGAATCTTACCCCAGACACCCCCATCTGACGGAAGACCCTACAGCCACTACACCAATTAGTGAACACTAACAAAACTCTCCTGAATACTCTCTATTCCCTTATTAATCTTTTATAATCTTTATTAATATATATTTTTATAAATGTATAAATATAATTATAAAGAGTTATAAAGAAAGAATAGTAATATATATAGAAGAAAGAAGCTGACTCTTACTATTCTACAAAAGAATCGGCCCCCTACTCTGCATAAAATTCCCATCCAGTATCATCTACACCCCAAAAAACACCCCCACCCGGTGAAATTCAAAAAGCTAAAAAATAAACAGTCTCCCGGCCGGAGGGGTCTGCGCAGCAGTACCCGAAGGCCGGTCTCAGCGGGAAAACCATCTCCTATAGCCAGAAGTTCTTTCAGGCGGGTGGAACCGGACGCTCCCCCAACGGGGGACGGGAGGGGGGCATCAATAAAAGTAACGACCTTGCAGCTGCCTGTCCGGTGGAGGCCGCCTGAAAGTAGCCATGTGAATGAGGCCTCTACTCTTTCCCCCACTCTCTCTGCCAGGCAAACAATTCTGGGGACAATACCCCCGGCCTTGTGAACAGGGCTAACACGCTTCACGTTCCATGGGAGAAAATGGCAAACAGGATGTTTGCCTGGGCAGCTGACTGCAAATGAGTCCAACCAGGCCCGCAAAGGAAAGCCGTGCGCGGCGATTTGCGGATCTGTAGCGGGAATAACGATGGTGATGTGGGAACAGACAGCTGGATCAGGAATGGCGAATGCCACGACTGGAGGCTGGCTGTGGAACAGCACCATAGGGGGAGACCCCGGAGTTCCGGCCGCCAGGCGGGACTGGAGGGTTTCTCATGAAAGCCATCACTGTTTTTACCAGTTCTGCTTAGCGGGAAAGATACAGCGGAACAGGGGCGTCCGTTTCGGTTGTAACTACATCGCTTTTTTGCATCGAGCCTCTGTGGAGCCTGTTTGAATCTATATCCCTATCGTCTTCCCTACTCCCTCTCCCAATTTGACACTCACAGAATAATCTTTTCACAAGGGTGGAGACTCCTGCAAGCCTGAGCAGACCGAAGATGGCGCAGCAGTCTGAGGGCTGATCTGGGTGGAAGGAACAGCTGAGATTAAAACTCACAGTTTGGGAGATTTGAGAGCCAAGTCTACTCGATGATGATCTTGTCATTGCCACCAGGCTAGATAGCTGCTGAAGAGGCTACCAGTAATCAGCATCAAAATAGATGAACTGTTTATCAATGAATCCCCGGAAGCTCTTGGTGGCTGCAAAGCGCAGCGTGCAGGCATCTGGAGCTGGAGGGCGATGGATATTTCTCCTCAGACACTTAGAGTGGAGATTCACAGATAAGGCTGCAGCTCGGAGCCGGAGCAAGGGCGACTAGAGAAGAAATAAAACTATTGCGGAGTTGATCGGGAGCCTTTGCGGAGGTGGAGAAAAGTTAATCAATTACGACATTAATAATTATATCTATACCCCACTGTGATCAGTATCTATGCCACCACCGTGATCAGTATCTATGCCACCACTGTGATCAGTATCTATGCCACCACTGTGATCAGTATCTATGCCGCCACTGTGGTCAGTATCTATACCACCACTGTGGTCAGTATCTATACCACCACTGTGGTCTGTATCTATGCCGACACTGTGGTCAGAATTTACTTTATTCCTATTATTCCAATTAAATTTATAATCTCCTTCTGAGTTTTTACTAGTAAAGCTTAGAATCCACTTTCCTGGTATGGGCTCAAAAAAACGATTTAAATCATATGACCCTGTTTTATCAAAAGTCATTTTGATAGTTTTGCCTACAGGATCTTCAATTATCAATTCACAAGTACCTTTTTCTAGATAAATATTTCCATCAAGATTTATTTTTTCTGATGATTTATCAATAATGAGGAAGTTTGAAAATGATTGATTCTCAGAAAATGACGAACTGAAGCCAGAATTTGAATATGAACCTTGTTTGGAATAGCAACCAAATAGAACAAAAGATAATGCTAATATGATAATGTAATTTATTTTCAAATTATGTCCTTTATTTTATGAATAATTTACTGAGAATAATAATTTTATCTGATAATTGTGAAAGAAAAAAGTACTAGAGAATCTATATCGATATGCTGATCAGCTAATTCAATACCTCATTAACATTTCTCTCTATTTCCATATGTGCAGATCTGTCAGCAATAAGCGTTCAAAACAGGCAGAAAGAAGAGAAATCTATAGAAACGGAAGGATACCTATATTGAATAATTCCTTACATAATAGTAACATAGAGAATACAGAGAAGTATAGGGATACACAGCAAGCTAACATCCAATTTACGTGCGCTGGTGGCCTGGACGAAGGCCAGGTATTGGCGCCATTGTTGCCAGATAATTCATATGGAAACCAGACAAATTAACTGACTCATAAAAACCATCTCTCAGCAAAAGAAC
>NZ_QQPQ01000062.1 GCF_003346715.1 Oceanispirochaeta sp. M1 | reverse complement strand
TGCTCACAGGGTAATTATAAAAGGGAAATCATACCGGAAGGCTCTTTAAAAAGTATGGCCGTTTATGATATAGGTGAAAGGGGTCAGCATATCGAAAACTGAGGGGTCAGTATTGCGATTAGTGACACATTTTCAAAAACTATTTGGAAAAGTGATATATTAGATTATATTTTTATATTTTTCTTGATGATTTTAGTATTTGATTTTTTATATCTAGCTTTCTCTAAAAGTAAAAACAGGCTTTTACTTCAAGTTCTAGGATTAGAAATAATAAAATATTCCAAATAAATACATATCATAAGACCATGTTTACCTGCGCCCGGCCACGGGTGACAGGTACAACATACAACTTATGATCCCAGATTTTATATCCACCGGTTTAAGACTTCCGGATTGGGAATGAATATAAAGGTCATAACAAGATGGCTGCAGCAGTCAATTCCCTTCGGGCCTTGCAGCTGAGCCTTTAGTTATGAAGCCTGACGGCTCCTATCATTATTAGGATTAGCGTTGAGCAATATGAACAGCAGTAATCTCCCTTAGATACGCTAAATAAAGAAATGGGATATCTGAGGAAAAACATGACGTTCGTAGAAAAAAAAACGGAAATATCAACTGAACTTACAAGGTCTACTTTGCATGCATTAGTAACGTTTATTGAAATGTATTGTATGGAGAATATCAGTGTGCGGATTCCAGCGAAACCGGACAAAGATATGAATGAACTAATAGATTCTGAGATCATCAAGAATATTCAAATTGGGTTGTCATGGTCAGAAAGAGTATTATCCCCCATGGGTTTAGATCAAGATGAATAGGGATCTTCTCTAGATAATTATCTGTTCTATATACTGGAGGATTGTTACTCTCATACATAGACTCGAATACTTGATTGCCTAACAAGTATGTAGTAACCTTAAAATTGTTAGGCAATTGTGTCGTAATTGAACTGTGAGGGATACTATGAGTGTGATCAAGGATGTCATCAAAGAAGAATATAGTCGTCTCAATTCTCTTATAGAACTCTATGATCAGAAGATTTCTTCTTTTCCAAAGGGATCAGTCTCCGTCAAGAAGCGTAATGGTCATCCCTATCTCTATCGTGCCTTCCGAGATCAGGGAAGAGTAAGATTCATCTATCTTGGAAAGCCTGACTCTCCTGATGCTAAAGCATTTATTAAAGAGTTGGAGAGACGTCACAAGTACGAAGAGATGAGAAAAAAATCACTGGAAAACCTCAAAGAGATAAAGGTGTTACTCCGTGCCGTTAAGTGATAATGTAGAATTATTTTATTCACGCCAAATAGTTTTTTTATCTGTAGAATGTATTATATTGACT
This sequence comes from Oceanispirochaeta sp. M1, assembly GCF_003346715.1. NCBI lineage: Bacteria > Pseudomonadati > Spirochaetota > Spirochaetia > Spirochaetales > Spirochaetaceae > Oceanispirochaeta > Oceanispirochaeta sp. M1. Next base: position 17,238 of record NZ_QQPQ01000062.1, on the reverse strand, counting down.
GAATAATAGTTTTTAGTGGGAGAACCAGAGTCAAAGGTTCATCATTGAAAGGTATAAATCCGAATTTTAGATAAAATGATTTTGCTTTCTCGTTTGAAGCATCAACGAGCACACAGTTTAAAGCTACCTCGGATGAGATACTTATTGCCCGTTCAAAAGCATTTTTAAGTAACAAAGGGCCAAGTCCTTTTGTTTTGAATGATAAATCACGAGCCAGCCTTCCTATCCTCATTGCTGGAACTGGGTATTTCGGTAAACCTTTCTGCAATTCCTGCGGTAATGTCTCGAAAATAACTTGTGCCATGCTTACTGAATAATAGCCAAGAGGTTTTGTAGGGTCTTCCGGATTTATTGCAACAAATGTCTTACTAATATTCTTCTTATCATTGGGTAAGGCAAAACGGCTAAGATAGATATTTAAATCCTTATCACCGCAATCAAAATCTTTTAGATTAATACCTTTTGAGATTGGAAAAAAATTAATAATCACACGTTACTCATTGATTTCGTAACGTGTATTCATCAATTTTTTTAATGCAATATTAGGAGCGGGAGGATTTTTTATTATTTGATAAAACATATCCCTATCAGAGTTTCCCAGGTGAATAGTTTCCATTTCCTGTATATCTTCTTTAGCAGAAGTGAGTGTTTTGTTGATAATATAAGCAGTTGTTGACGTGCCAGTAATACAAGCGGCTTTCTCAATGATGTCTTTTACATCATTAGAGACACGAATATCAATCCTGCTTTGTTTAATGACTTTACGTACCATAATCTTCCTTCTAATAATAATATTACTATACTGTACGGCAGATGTACACACAGGAATTGTGTTTTCTTTATGATTTTTTGAAATTCTATTTCAAAACAAGTACGAGTATCTTAGAAATTACTTTCAGGCTATTTTATTACTTTTTTTTCTGTCGTTGTGAGAGCAGATGCCGCTGCAGATTTAGGTTCTTTACTGGTTCTTCCGTCTTCCGCTGGCGGCAGACTTGCCTGTTACTTTGCTTTTATCCATTTTTATAACTCCTGTAGATTCTTGTTGTATAAAGAACGGTAGATCAATAATATTCCGTTGTAAAGAGTTTATTTTATTAGATATAGATTAAAGATGATTAATCTTGATTCTAGTATTCTCTACTTTTGCTGGTAGCAATATCAAAAGTGGTTGCGACTCTTAAGAATTAGCTCTTATCAGTCATCTAATGAAACCTCAAGAGCTACAGAGAATTGTTTGATCATCTCATCATTGAGATGTAATCGACATCGTTCATAATCGGTGGCAAGCTTTTGAGTGATCCCGATCTTTTCAGCCAGTTGAGTCTGGGTGAAACCCCTCATCTTTCTAAATGTAGAGATTCTTTGTCCTATATTATTGAATCGAGAGGACTGGACTTAAAACACATAGGAATAGAACTCCTATGCCCCGGTGACGACAGTATATAGCTATTTACATAAGGAGTGTTTGTAATTTTAGTTTGTGTTCCCTTAAAAAGGGATGCCCAGGGCCGTAGAGCGGGGCATGAATATTCATGTGGCTTTTGCATGAAAAAAAAAGACCCGGGCTTGAGCCCGGATCATTTGTAGTTTAACTGTCTCTATAGATTTAGATAAAGAATTTCAACAGGAAGATGGCTGCAATAATATAGGTCAGTATAGGAACATCTTTGGCTTTTCCGGTACAGACTTTGAGTATTACATAAGAAAGAATACCAAAAACAATACCTTCGGAAATACTATAGGCCATGGGCATCATAAACATGGTCAGGAAGGCGGGCAGAGCCTCTGTCATGTCATTTAATTCCATATCCTTAACAGGGGTGATCATAAACAGACCAACCAGGATAAGGGCGGGAGCGGTGGCCGCACTGGGAATCATCAGGAAAAGGGGAGATAGGAAGAGAGCCGCAAAGAACAGGATTGCTGCTGTAAGAGCTGTGAGTCCAGTTTTACCACCTTCTTCAACACCTGCCGCTGATTCAACATAGGTCGTTACAGTACTTGTACCCAGGCAGGCACCAACTGTAGTTCCGATTGCATCGGCCAGGAGGGCCTGCTTGACTCTGGGAATCTTTCCGTCTTTTGTGAGGATACCGGCTTTTGTAGAGACACCGATAAGGGTTCCAACTGTATCGAACATATCAACGAGAAGGAAGGTGAAGAGCACGATAAACATATCTACAGACAGAATCTGTGAGAAATCAAACTTGAAGAAAATAGGCGCCAGTGAAGGGGGAGCCCAGCTTCCTGCGGGTGCTGAAGTCAGTCCCAGGGGGAAACCTGCAAGAGTACCGGCCACAATACCGATAAGCAGGGCGCCTTTGACTTTAAAAGCCAGAAGGATTGCTGTTACTATCAGACCAATAATTGCCAGAGTAAACTCAGGGCTGGAGAAAGATCCCAATCCGACGAGTACAGCATCATTATTAACAATAACTTTTGCATTCTGCAAACCGATAAACGCTATAAACAGACCGATACCTACAGAAATTGCTTTCTTTATATTGGCCGGTATACAATCGATGATGGCTTCACGAACATTTAAGAAGGTGAGTATCAGGAAGATAATACCTTCAAGAAATACGGCGGTAAGGGCGAATTCCCAGGAGTAACCCATTCCCAGACATACGGCGTAAGCGAAAAATGCGTTGAGACCCATACCCGGTGCGAGGGCAAAGGGGAGTTTGGCTATTAAGGCCATAACCAATGTAGCTATACCTGCAGATAGGGCAGTGGCCGTAAATACAGCACCAAAATCCATACCTGTTTCTGATAAAATCAGGGGGTTAACTATTAAAATGTAAGCCATAGTCAGGAATGTTGTCATTCCTGCCAGTACTTCTGTCTTAATGGTTGTTCCATTCTCTTTCAGTTTAAAAAATTTTTCCATGAAAACTCCTCTTTGGTCTGTCCTTTTACAGGACTTTCGATAGATTATTATTTATTATACAGCGTGTTTGACTGATCAAGCAATCAATAATATTTGTTTTTGCTTTGTCTCCCGGCTACTCTGTATTATAATGGGATGTAAGAGGAAACATACATGGATTTAAAAACTTTTATTGATGCGGCCGCCGGTAGAAAAAAAGCAGACATCGTTTTTAGAAATGCAAAGATAGTTAATGTTTTTACTGGAGAGCTTATTGATAACTCTCTTGCTATAAAAGATGGAAAGATACTTGGGTACGGTGCCTATGAGGGAGAAGAGGAGATAGACTTAAAAGGTGCTGTTCTGGCGCCGGGCTTTATTGATGCCCATGTTCATATTGAGTCTTCCTTAACCACACCTGAGAATTTTGCCTCTCTGGTTGTTCCCCGGGGAACAACAACTGTGATTGCAGACCCTCATGAAATTGCCAATGTATCAGGCCTAGAGGGCATCCGGTATATGCTGGATGCTTCTGAGGGTCTTCCTCTGGACTGCCTGTTTATGCTTCCCTCCTGTGTTCCTGCGACTCCCTTTGAGAACTCCGGGGCATCCCTCGGGGCGGACGATCTTGAGACCCTTGCGGATGAAGAGAGAGTCCTGGGTCTTGGAGAGATGATGGATTATCCCTCCCTTATCGGGGCTTCTGATCCTGTAGTTGCAAAGATGGAGATGGCCCGGAAGAGGGGAATGCCCATAGATGGACATGCCCCCATGGTGGATCGGAAAGAACTTAATGCCTATATCGGGGCTGGAGTGGGGACGGACCATGAATGTTCCACCCCCGAGGAGATGCGCTCACGCTTAAGGCGGGGAATGTATGTTCTGATTCGTGAAGGCTCCGCCGCCAGGAATTTGAAAAATCTGATAAATGGAGTGACGGCTGTAAATTTGAGACGCTGTGCTTTCTGTACTGATGATAAACAGCCTGAGGATATCCTGAAGGATGGCCATATAAATTACAATGTACGTGAGGCAATAGAGCTTGGTCTGGATCCTCTCTGGGCCATACAGATGGCTACTTTGAACTCTGCCGAGTGTTACGGCCTGAAGGGTAAAGGGGCTCTGGCTCCCGGCTATGATGCGGATATTCTGGTTCTGGATGATCTTAAGTCCATACATGTCCGTCAGGTCTATAAGAATGGTAAGCTTGTTGCAGAAAATGAGAAGCCTCTCTTCTCTGTGAAATCAAGGATATCCGATGCCGTGGTGAATACAGTAAAGGTCAGAAAGATAGAGGCCTCTGATTTCAGGCTTCCCCTGGAGACCGATGTGGCAAGGGTTATCCGTATTCTTCCTCACTCACTGGTAACCGAAAATGCGGTACGCAAGGTTGAACGGGACCCCGATGGCTGCTTCAAGATTCATCCTAATCTGGATATTCTGAAGATGTCAGTTATTGAACGCCACGGTGGAAAGGGGACCATCGGTTTGGGGCTGGTTGAAAACTATCGTCTGAAGGGTGGTGCTGTGGCCACATCTATCGGGCATGATTCTCACAATCTGATTGTTATTGGAGACAATGATGAAGATATGGCTCTGGCTGTAAATGCCCTGGCTGCTACGGGTGGAGGAATCTCAGTTGCTGCCGGTGGAAAAGTAGAAGGACTGCTGCCTCTGCCCATAGGCGGGCTGATGTCGGATCAGAGTGCCGAAGATGTGAGCCGCGCATTGAAGTCTCTCCTGGAAATTGCTGTTGAGACACTTGGTGTTAACCCTGATGTAGATCCCTTTATGACTCTGGCTTTTATGGCGCTCCCGGTAATCCCAGAGTTGAAGCTGACGGATGAGGGACTTTTTGATGTCATTAAGTTTGAATTTGTTGATCTCTGTGTGAAGGAATAATTATCTTCGGCAGCCTGGAACCGGAAGGTTCTTTTATGGCTGCCGATGAGTTCTGATGTTTTTTTAGATAAAGCCCTTGAGGACAGTATCGTAGGGTTCTACGAAATCTTCTTCTTTAAACCATAGTCCGAGTTCTCTTGCGGCACTTTCAGTAGAATCTGAGGCATGAACCACGTTGTAGATTACTCCGTTTAGTTCGGGACTTCTTGCATAACTCATATGAGTGAAGTCTCCCCTTATGGTACCGGGTGCCGCAATTCTGGGTTCCGTATCGCCGTTGATCTTACGAACAACCTCTATGGCATGAGCTCCTTCTATCACAAGAGCAAGAGAGGGGCCTGATATAAGAAGATGCACCAGTGAGGGAAAGAAGCTTTTCCCCTTGTGCTCTCCATAATGCTCTTCTGCCAGTTTTTCATCGGCGGAGATAAGTTTTACGGCGCTGATCACCAGCCCGGCCCGTTCGTAGCGATGAAGAATAGAGCCCATAAGGCCCCTCTTTACACCATCGGGTTTTACTAATACTAATGTTTTTTCCCAAGTCATGAGTAATAGTATATGGAGGGTTGTGACAGGGGTCAATAGTGGGTTTAAACAATACTTTCATGAAGCCCGGGAGTAAAGGCGCCGAAAATTAAAAAAGGAGTCCTTATGAATCGAAAAACTGCAGTTAACTGTGCTGTTGCCGGATTAGGGCGAATCGCAGTAAGCCTTGAAGACGATCCTTTAAGAGAAAAACCGGCCAGCCATCTCGGTGCCATTGAATATAACAATGCAACTGTTCTGGTGGGAGCCTCTGATCCCGACAGGGAGAAAAGAGAGGCCTTCACTGCAAAGTATCCTGAATGTCCTGTTTACTCAGATACGAAAGAGATGATAAGGGAGACTGCTCCTGATATTCTGCATATCGCATCTGATACCTTAACCCATATGCCCATTCTGAAGGATGCACTTCTTCAGAAAATTCCTGTTATTGTCTGTGAAAAGCCTCTGGCCAACTCCCTTGCTGAAGCAGCAGAAATACTGGAGCTGGTGGACAGTTCGGATTCTTCCATTCTGGTAAACCATGAGCGGCGTTTCTCAAGGGATTATCAGGAAGTTCGCGGCCTGATTAGAGATAAGGCCTTCGGAGAGCTGCTCGGGATCAATGCGCGCCTCTATATGGGACGTACCCGAGCTCCTGCAAAGATTCTCTATCATGACGGAACCCATATGCTGGATATTCTCCGCTTTCTGACAGGTTCAGATCTTGAGATCCTTAATGCCTGGGGAGAGCCTTTTAAGGAAAAATCTCCCCTTATTGTGCATGCCAGGGCAGGTGATTGTCATATAAATCTGGATATATCAGGCGGCCGGGATCATCTTGTTTTTGAACTGGATCTCAGCTTCGAAAGCGGCCGGATCAGAATAGGGAACGGCGTGTATGAAATCTGGAATTCAGAGGAGTCTCCCTACTATTCGGGTTTTCGTTCTCTGAAGAACAGCTGCAGCGGCTGGAACGGCCGTACAGCCTATTTTTCGGCTATGATGAATCATGCCATCGAGCTTTATAATAACCCCGGAAGAAAGAGCAACTCCTCCTTCCGGGATGCATTACGTGTTATTGAAGTGATTGATGAGATTCTGTCTCCTTTTCAGGAGTAAGTCAGAATACTATTCTCATTCTCCTCCTATTCCCAGTTCCTCTTCTGTATAGGGCATCAGGTAGAGTGCTTTTTCCTCTTCATAACTGCTCAGTTCCTTGTACATTTTCATCAGATTTTTTAGATCTTCAGGCAGCGGCAGTTCTGATTCTTTTCTCAGACTCTGAAACATGGGCATGGACAGGGATCGTTCAAATATATTGGGGTTTCTGCCCGGTACAATTTCAAGGAGTCTGATATCTTTTTTGGTTTCTACCATCTGCTGCATCAGTTGATAGGCTTGTCTGATCCCACCGTTGGCATCTACAAGTCCTCTCTCTTTTGCCTGTTCCCCCGTCCATATTCGGCCCTGAGCTGATTCATGAACCTTTTCAACAGGCATCTGTCTGAACTCACCTACCAGGCTGATAAACTGTTCATAGTTCTCTGCAATATACTCTCTGATCATTGCAGCTTCCTCTTCTGTCATCTCTTTCAGAGGGCTGCCTGTATTAGCGTTTTCTGCTGTTTTGACAGAGCCTGTTCCGACTCCGAATTTTTCCAGAAGTCCTGTGATTTCAGGCATAATGGTTATTACGCCAATAGAACCTGTTATTGTGGCAGGTGAGGCTATGATTCGGGTGGCCGGGGCGGATATATAATATCCTCCCGAGGCAGCGGATCCACCCATTGAGACAATGACGGGTTTAGGATTCTCTCCATGACTGCAGAGAGCAACTTCTCTTGCAATAAGGTCAGATGCCAGAGAGGAACCTCCACCGGAATTGACCCTGAGGATGATTCCTTTGACAAGAGGATTCTTTCTTGCGGCACGAATAGCCTCTACCATGGAGTCCGATCCAATATTCTGACCGGCAACACCCTCTCCCATATTGATTCCACCATTGGCGTATATCACAGCAATAATGGGGCGTCCCGTTGACTCCCAGTCATATTTTATATCACCAGTTGAGTGGGACGCCTTGAAAATATTCAGCCTCAGCTGCCTCATTGTTGTGTCAAACTCGTCCTCATACATCAGTGCATCCACCAGACCCATTTCAAGAGCCTTGGAGGCATAGATGAAGGGGCCTTTGTCTATAAGAGACTGGGCGCTGCCGTCAAGTTTTTCTGATCTTCCCTCATCAATCATACGGTTCATCTGGGCCTGGAGCCCGTCATACATATACTGAAGTGCTTCACGCTCAGCATCGGTCATTCCCGACTCGGAATATCTGTTATAGACGGTCTTGTAGTCGTGGGACTGGAAGTTGTTAACCTTGATTCCCCATTCAGCCAGAAAATTCTTCAGGTAGAAGTTGGTAACTCCGAATCCCTTTAGATAGACTGAGCCTGCAGGGCTTAGATATATACCGTCCGCCACCGATGCGGCCAGGGCATAGGGCAGATTGTCGATGGAGTCATAGTAGAAGTAGATCTTTTTCCCTGTAGCTTTAACTTCATGCAGAACAGACTCTATTTCCAGTAGGTTGGCAAAGTTTGTCTGGAAACTCTGATTGCGGAAGATTATTGCATCTGTTGTATCGTCCTTTTTAATAACTTCCATATCAAGGATGAAGTCTACAAGGGTGCGAACCCCTTTCTGAGGTGTTACAGAAGCATAACCCCTCACCGGAGTATCTATGATTACGTCAGCCAGATCATATTCTATGGCCTTGTTGAAAGAGCGTTCGATAAAGCTGCGCTGTTTTTTCACAGAGCTGAAGGCCTGAAAGTAGCCGTCGTTCCAGCTTCTGTCTCCGCTGGCATCCATTGCCGAACCTATATCCAGGAATGCGAAGGAGAGACTCATACCTACCTGAAAGGCCTCTTTTTCGAAGTTGTAGTCACTAAAGAGTTTGACCCCGTCAGCTGGTTCCATAAATGCCCCGAGGCTAACTCCCTGCCATTCTCCATTCTGAACCCTGGCATCACCGGAGAGGGTAAGACGAGAACTTAGATTCTTTGTGAAGAAGAGGGGACGGAATCCGAAACCCAACTCCATATACTCTTCTTTGTTCAGATCTTCACCTTTAATGGCAAGGGAGATGAAATCTGTAGGTCTGAGCATAAAGGAGAGTCCCAGTCCTCCCATATCATCTATTCCCTTATACCACTGGTAGTCTGCACCGGCGTACATACCCATACCCAGACTGATTCCTCCGGCAACACGGTGTTTGTTTGTTCCGTAAAGGTTTCCGTAACTGTAGGCGAGATTTCCCAGAGAGAAGATCAGGTCATAATCTTTTTCAAATCCATTGTCCGTTGAGAATCGGTTGATATAACCGAATCCCTGGGAATTCCCTACACCCATAGCCGCAGGGTTGGATAGGACTGCTGAAATCTGATCCTGTACGGCAATTCCGAAATTCTGTGCCCAGAGGGGACTTAAGCTCAATAAGATGAGCATGCATATAATCGGTGTTTTTTTCATATTATAAATCCTTGTATACAAATTATTATATCTTGTTATGAAAATTTCAATTAAATCAGCCTTCGAATATTTTTTTATTAAAGAAGGAGAAATGCCTTAAGATTTTCTTTGTAGCAGAGCAGGAGTTCATCTTCATCACAATTCAAAAAAGAGGCCGATTCTTTTATTACATTCTGTATCTGAAGGGGATGCCCATCCTCACCAAAAAGCCAGGACCAGGTCCCCGGGTTATCTGTTTCCGGCAGCAGCCTGTTCAGGGGAATCTTTTTTATAAGACTGCGGAATTTTCTGTCAGTGAAAACCGCGGGTGAAACAGTAAAGAAACAATCAAGATTCATATATTCTTTAAGTTGTGTCTCGCTGCCGTCAAACCAGTGGATCAGAGTTGAGGGAGGCCTGATTGATTTCAGTTGAGTCAGGACCTGTTGTTCCGCACCCTTGGTATGGAGGGTAACAGGTTTATTGTACTTTAAGGCCATGGAGAGCTGAGATTCCATCAAGGCTTCCTGTTTTTTTATATCTGCTTCTTGAGGTGCCCATACAGAATCCATGCCGATTTCTGATATATGCATAGCTGACTTATACTCATTTTCAAGAGATTCAACGGTTTCGGGGCTGTATTTTCCGGCATTCCATGGATGTATTCCTGAGGCGGTCAATATCCATGGACAGATTTTATTCATTGCGGCTGCTGCTTTTATGGACTCAGGATCAACGGCAGAGTTCAGTGTGAGAATTTTGTTTTTCTTGACTTCCCTGAGCATGGCATCCCTGTTGGGATAATCATCAGAGTGGGAGTGTGCATCAATGAAATGGCAGGAGGAAATAAGTTTTTGGATAGTCAGAAGCGGTACATCAGAACCCGGGAGTTTCTGTCCTTGTTGTACTGAGATCTTTTTTCTTCAGGCAGATCTTCCACATCGGCTGTTTCAAAACCAAGGTTCTGAAACCAGTCAGAGGTTTGGGTTGTCAAAACGAAGACTCTTTTCAGTCCTTTGTTCTGCGCCTGTTCAAGAAGATAGGAGACTATCTTTCCGCCGATCTTAAGGTGAACGAATTTTCTATCCACAGCCAGGGCGGCAATTTCTGCCAGATCATCACTGTAGCGATGAAGTGCTCCACAGCCGTGGATGATTCCATCCATGGAATAGACCACAAAATCTTTCTTCATCTCTGTAAGATCCTGTCTTGAACGGGAGATGAGAATCCCTTTGTCTATAAAAGGTTTCATCAGGCTGAGAACACTGGATATATCCTTGCTCTCCATTTTTCTGATCCGCTCATAGGTATTGTTATGGATCATGGTACCGATACCGAGGTTGGAGAAAATCTCCTTCAGTACAGCACCGTCACTTTTTCCGTCAATAATGTGTACACGGTTCACTCCCTGCTCACAGGCCTGGAAAGCCGACTCGACTCTGATCATCAGAGGATTATCGGGATTAGCCTCGAGGAGCTGTTGAGTCTGCCCCAGTGACAGTTTTGAAATCCTGCCGTCTTCGGTGAGAATCATTTCGGAGGGAACATTGCAGTTTTCACTGGAGAGCACTGTATCGGCAGTAATGAAAAAGAGCTTGGAAGCTCCCATTTCAACAGCTATGACCTTGGCCAGTTCGTCGGATGATACATTGTAGGGGTCACCTTTTGCATTCCAGCCGATACAGGGGAAGATGGGGATATGTCCCTCTTTGAGAAGAGTCTGGATGGAGTCGGTTTTGATTTTGTCTACTTTTCCTGTGTTCTGATAATCAACTCCATCGATAACACCCAGGGCTCTGGCGCGGACCCAATTTCCTATCACTGATGGGATGTCATAACCCGAAAGCTGTGTCATCACCTTATTGGAGACATCAAAGGCGGCCATCTTGATAAAGTTTATAGCTTCATCCGATGATATTCTGATTCCGCCACGGCTCTCATAGCTGATATTGTACTGTCCCAGAATCTCATTGATCCTGTCATGGGCTCCGGGGATAATGACAAAACGGATTCCATTTTGATGCAGCAGAGAGAGATCCCTCACAAGTATGGAGAAGTAAGGATGATCAATAATGGAACTGTCGATCTTGATAACAAACAGTGAATCCTTGAATCGACGGTTATAAGAGAATACCTCTCTGATAAGGTCTACATGTTCTCTTAATGTACTTTTATCCATTGATGCTCCTCTTGAAAGAGTATCGGCCGACTAAGCTCTTAATCTGAAGTCATTACAGTGTCTTACTTGCCCGCCGGGAATATAAGGGTTATATTGAATCAGTTCTTAAAAAGAGGAAAGGGTATGGCAGCAAATAAACAGCCTGAAGTCGATAAATTCTGGCAGGAAAAAGAAGAAAGTCTCGGTGGAAAGCTTGAATATCAAAGCTATGCCGTAATGATGGGTGAAAGCGCATCCGGAAAGTTCAACGGTCGCGGCGGTCTTGGCTATGTTATTAATGGCCGCTTCTATTTTGAAGATTTTGAAAAACAGAATGCCCTGATGGCCATGTTTAACCGAAAAGATTCTGATTATGAAAAAACAGAAATTTCATTTCCTCTGACTGATGTAAAAGTGATCAGAAAAATCCCTGAAAAATGGGGGAAAATGTGTATAGAGAGTCAGCAGGATGAAGATAAAATACCCACACTCAATGGGCTGACTTCTCTCTTTGTACGGGGTTACCTTCTTATACAGCTGAAAGACCGTCCCTCTCTGATAATGGAAATCATGGAGATCGAAAAGCTTCAAAAATTACTACCCTGAATATCAAAAAAAACCGGTTGAGTAAACTCACCGGTTTTTTATGCTTATGAACCCAGCCGGATCAGCCTGCGTAATTTCTGATGAACTGAACCAAAGATTCAACCTGATATTTACCAATTAGAAATTCGGGGGCATAGCCGTCTATGCTGACGGCATAATAATCCTGATTGTAGCTGTAGAATTCAGCAGTAGTTTTACCGGGTGATTTATCATCTCCAATATAACTGACCATGAACTCCGCTTTTCCCCGGGGAGAGAAGGGCTCGGGTATTTCGCCTTCAAAGAGGAGATAGAGAATCTCCTGATACATTTTTTTGAAGGGATCCTCCTCTACGGACTCTCCCTGGAATGTAAACTCTCCGGTATCCTCATCAATCCACCTGATCCCGCCTACCCAAAGCTCATCACCATATTCAACACGAACTTCACTGATATGGTCTATGCTGATAAGACGGACAAAACGGTCTGTCATCTCTATGGCTTTGACCTCTGTAATTTTAGCCGCTTCAACCGGGAGGGTAATGACTCCCCCGATTCCGCTGATCCGTGAGTATACGGCAGAGCCGTCTTCTGTTCTGTTTCCGAATTCAATGCTCAGTTCTGCACCTTCCCCATCTTTCATGTAAAGGGCTGCTGCAGGATTCTTAAGGCCTGTTTCCACAGTTCCTTCTTCGATGAAATCGATGATATGGTAATTCTTAACAAAAGCTTCCAGATTCTCAGAGTAGGTTTGTGTGTTTACAGCTGTGGGTCTCTTGTAGGGTTTTACCATCAGAAGAGGGCTGAGGCTGCTTGAAAATACTTCGTAGGGGAAGTAGGGGACTATGTCTATAATCCTTTCTCCCTTAATGGTCAGGCGTTTGAGATTCTGAAAATTAACCTGGGGGAGAGTCCTGTCCCGGAGCAGATCTACTGAATTCAGAAAGCTCCCTGCCATATAGGATGAAAGGAGGTAAACCGTATTCTCACCCTCTTTCATTGTGTAATAACCACTGCCCGAAGGAGCGGCTTTTCCTAGTATAATCTGAAGAGTGCTGTCATCAGAAAGTGTTACCGTAAGAATCCCCGAGGGGCTGTTCAGACCGTAACCTTCCAGACTGCTGCTGTTCTCTTCTATTTTCTCAAAGCTTGTCAGGTTTCTAAGGCCATAGCTGAGAGCTCCGGCTGTCTGCTGGTTCAGAACCATCGATTCTGAATCTTTAAGGGTTATGCCGTTCTCAGTGGGAATCATTGTATATTTCCCAAACCTGTTTTCTATGGTCAGAGAATTGAAATTATCCTCGGCGACGTCTGTAAGCACATAGCTCTCTCGTGCTGCTGTATTGCTGCTTTGGGGTTCTTCCTTATCCCCTCCAAGAAGGGGCATCAGAAAATAACCGGCACCCAGCAGTATGAGAGCTGCCAGGGCTATGATTAACTGCTTCTTCTTTTTCAAAGATTTTTCCTCCTGAAGAGAATTACAGAGGCTGTAATAATAATAGCCAGGGGAATTAGAAGAACACAGATAGCCGCATAGATCCAGGCCTGAAGGGCATTCATCTGCAGGGGCAGACGGAAAAGGCTCTTGCTGGGGATATTGATTGATTCTTCCTGCTCACTCAGCCAGTTGAGACTGTTGATAAAGAATTCGATATTTGCCTTGATCTGTCCAAGACCCGGGAGGGTGGACAGTGATTTTCCACTGGCGAATACGATGATTCTGGCGCCGTCCTCTTTTCCCGTATCCCTATTGGTTTCCGCAAGGGACGCCGCAATGGTAACAGGTCCCGCTGTATCATCAGCGGTTCTGAATTCGGATGTATTGTTCAGATCAGTTCTGAGCCAGCTGCTTTCGGATGAGCTTAGAAGTGGTGTGAACTTGAGGTTGCGTTTTCTTATTTCAGTTTCCCGTAGGGCCATGGAAGTGAAGACAAATGTATCCAGGCTGTTCTCTTTCAGAGAGTCTGTAATGGGATTCTCCACTGCAAGACGGGGTGAGAAGAAGAGAGGATTGTTACCCATCCCCGGAAGCAGGCGGTTTGTATCCTTTTCCATGACAAATCCGGGAGTTATTATGATGTTATAGCGCTCCAGCAGGCTGTCCATATTTCTCATATCGGCTCCCGTAAGATCCAGGGATACAAAGAGGGCACCCCCCTGTTCCAGATAGGAGGCCAGAGCCTTTGATTCGTTTATGGTTATATCCCGCTTGGGAGAGAGAATTACAACCAGCTCAGCATCTGATGGAATGGAACCTTCCTTAAGAAGATTCAGTGTCTCGATACTGAAGTTTGCCTTGCTCACTACATCCTGAAGGTTGAGGTCGGTCAGGGTAAACTCGTTATGACCTTCCATCACATAGATTTTAGGCTCCTTTCCTGTGCTTACATAGGAGAGTGCCGATGTGATGCGCTGCTCCACTGTCATTCCCAGTATCTGAGGCTGTCCCTGCTGGCTGTAGCTGATGCTGTACATATCCATGCGGTTTATTACTCTGGAGTAGGCTCCTGAGGCCACAATAACACTGCCGGGAGAGACAGTCTGTCCCTCTTCGGTATAGTTTGAAATCAGCGCAGGATTTCTATCGGGATCAATCACATCCAGATTTATTTTGGAAGAGGCTCCCGCATAGCGGTCAAGCACTTCCTTTATATCCTTGGGCTCCTGCCCGGGTTTGGCCAGAAGATAGATCTGTACCTCTTTTTCCAGACCGCCGATGAGAGTACTTGTCTGGTCTGTAAGGGAAAAGAGTTTCCGTTTTGTCATATCCCACTGGGCGGGAATGTTCTGAAAAAGGAGATTGAAGAGAATCAGTCCACCCAGAACAGCAATATTCATTAGAGCCGCCATGCCTGCATGACGGGCTTTGAAGTTCAGTTTAAGTTTCATCATCTGGTCTAGCTCCATCTCTGCTTTTCAATTCTCTGGCTTGTCAGGAAAAGAAAGAAGCCAGAGAAGGAAAGATAGTAAATCACGGCATTCAGTTTCAGGATGCCCATGGGGAAGTCAGTAAATCTCTTTGTCAGTGAAAACCAGGAGAGTGTTTTGGCAATAAGGTTGATAAAGAGATCCTGATTGATAAAGTACAGTGCGGCTATGATTATAACACCGATAATTACAGGGATTGCAGCGGCTGGGATATTCTTGGTGGCATTGTACATCCACCCTGCTGTCATGGCTGTTATTATCAGTGCAAAAATAACTCCGGCTAAGGGACTGACCGGCATAAATCCGCCGATAAAATCGACAATCCAGGTGATGATCAGAACACAGAAGGTCAAAATTGCTGCACCCGCCTGGCTGTCTGTCAGGCTGGAGATGTACACACCAATAGATATGAAAGAAATTCCCAGGAGGAAAAACCCTATATAGGTCCCCATGATCTGAGCCGTATCCATCCTTGTATGAAATGACAGAAAGAGGGGATAAAGGCCGGTGATCAGTAGTGTCATAAAAAAAAGGGCTACCGCAGCAAGGAACTTACCGGCAACAATTCCGGCTGTACTCTGAGGCGCAGTCATTAGAAGCTGATCTGTTTTCTGTCTTTTTTCCTCACTGTAGATTTTCATGGTAAGGAGAGGAACAACAAGGAGAAAGATCATGATCAGGCCGCCCAGGAAGGTGGCATAGTCTGAATCCATTCCGAAGATATTGCCCATGGTGAAGAGTATCCCTGAAATCAGCAGGAATACTCCCATAAATATATAACCCACAGATGTGGTGAAATAGGTTAATAGTTCTTTTTTGAATACAGCCAGCATTACTTTTCACTCCTTGCCGCCGAGGGGGGCGCTTCGACAGTTGTCAGATTAAGGAATATCTCTTCAAGAGATACATCCATGGGCCGCATCTGCATAATGGGGCATCTCTTTTTGGCCAGTGCGTAGAATACATCCTCTCTGATATCTGAATCCGCTCCGGCTTCTACAACTACAGTCATAACGCCTTCTTCACTTGAGGGAGTCATGGTGATGCCATTAAGGATCTCAAGGGTTTCCAGGGACTCACGGATACTGCTCTCCTCTCCTTTGACTTGAAGGTGGAGCTTGTGCATTCCCGCCAGATTCTTGGCCAGGTTCTCGGGAGTGTCGGAGGCGACAATATTTCCCTTGCTGATAATCAGCACTCTGTCACAGACTGCTGATATTTCGGGAAGTATATGGGAACTGAGGATGATGGTATGATCTTCGCTCAGATCCTTGATCAGATTTCTGATCTCAATAATCTGTTTGGGATCCAGACCTACGGTCGGTTCATCCAGAATGAGCAGCTGAGGGTTTCCCAGCAGAGCCTGAGCCAGTCCAACTCTCTGTTTGTAACCCTTGGAGAGATTCCTGATCAGTCTTTTCCGGACATCTGTAATCTTAACCAGCTCCGTGATACGATCCATGTCTTCAGCTAAAGCCGAGGGACTGATCTTCTTAAGCTGTCCTGCAAATTTCAGATATTCATCAACGGTCATCTCCATATAAAGGGGAGGATGCTCCGGCAGATAGCCTATTTTGCTTCTTGTATTTTCCGGATCATTGAGGATGTTTTCTCCATCCACAAGTATCTGACCCTCTGTGGGTGCGAAATAACCGGTTATCATATTCATAGTTGTGGATT
Source organism: Oceanispirochaeta sp. M1 (assembly GCF_003346715.1). Lineage (NCBI taxonomy): Bacteria > Pseudomonadati > Spirochaetota > Spirochaetia > Spirochaetales > Spirochaetaceae > Oceanispirochaeta > Oceanispirochaeta sp. M1. The sequence continues at coordinate 1,078 of NZ_QQPQ01000062.1, read as the reverse complement.
TACCGGCACCGTTTGGTCCCAGAAATCCGATGATTTCACCCTTGGCTATCTCAAAGTTGATCTTATTGACAGCTGTATGTTTTCCATAACGCTTTGTTAAATCAATCGCTTTGATCAAAGTGTTCCTCCTGGAGGTCTTTTTATTCTATTTAATAACTCATTTTAAGCAGGCTTGGAAGAGCCTTTAATTAGCTTTGGAATTGTAACACCAGAACTCTGTACATGCAAGGAATGAGCTCTTCCAAGCCCTGTCTAATCTGTGCAAATTACAAGAAATCAAGAATTCTGATTGTGGGATTGTCGTTTAGCCGGTAAAATAATTTAAATCAAAATTTTAAAAGGGGTTCAATACGATGAATCAGACTATGGAAGTCCGCATATTGGAAGGAGCAAGTGCTCTGTTCTATAAATTCGGCTTCAGCCGTGTCAGGTTCTCGGAAATAGCCCGTGAAGTGGGAATTACCACCAGAACTATCTATAATTATTTTCCAAATAAACTATCCCTTTCTAAAGCGGTCTCTGAATATACTATCAGTCTGGTATTGAAGGAGATCAGGATTCTTGCCGAGGCTGATACCTCTTTTTCTGATACTATTTATTTGATATTGAAACAGGTCTATCAGGAGCTGAAGACCCGGCTCCCTGCCTATCGCAAGAATGCGGAATTTCCAGGAAGGGGAATGCCCGATCTGTTTACTGTAGATCCGGAGATTGAAATATTTATCACCCAGCTGATGAACAGGGCCGTGTTGGAAGGGATCTTTGAGAAGGATGCACCTCTTGAGATGATGATGCAGCTTCTTCTGAATCAGGTTAATTACTGCTTCCCCGCCGATGGGGCTCATTCTGCAATTACTGTTGATGAAGATTACTTTATCCGTTCCATGCTTCTTGTCATAGGGACCTGTATCACTGATGAGGGACGGAAGCAGTTCCGGCAGCTCTCTAAATAAAAAAGGGGCTGTTGCAAAAGTCTAATTAGACTAAAGCGACAGCCCTTTTCTTTTTCAAAACAATTATTCGAAAGTCTTTAAATGTAAAAAGGGGCCGCAAAGCGACCCCATCGTGCTACAATTTG